>JAUZOU010000137.1 GCA_030706285.1 Bacteroidota bacterium | reverse complement strand
TGCTGGTTGCCGGCAAAGGTCACGAGGACTATCAGGAAATTAAAGGTGTTAAGCATCCGTTCGATGACAAGAAAGTCATCGCTGACATTTATTCATCCATTTCATAACATCCATTATGTTAGTACCCCTTTTTGACTATTTACACAGACTGGATTTTCCCGGAGCGGGGATGTTTCAGTATATTTCATTTCGTTCTTCCTTGGCTTTTATCCTGGCTTTGTTCATTGCAACGACCGTGGGGAAGCACATCATACGGATGCTTCAGAAAAAACAGATCGGAGAAACAATTCGTGATTTGGATCTGGAAGGTCAGATGAGTAAAAAAGGAACGCCAACGATGGGTGGCATCATTATTTTGCTGGCTATTTTGGTGCCATCGTTATTGCTGAACAGGCTAAGCAATGTCTATATCCAGTTGATGCTGATTTCTACGGTTATCCTGGCAGGTATCGGCTTTTCCGACGATTCCATCAAAGTCTTCAAGAAAGACAAAGAAGGATTGAAAGGCAAGTTCAAGATTTATGGGCAGGTGGCTGTTGGGCTGTTAGTCGGCGTCATCTTGTACCTGAGCCCAGATGTGGTGATTCGCGAAAATGTGGAAACCTACCGGAACGACAAGGTCGAATCGGTGCAAATTAAACAGACGGATGTTAAATCGACCAAGACAACCATTCCGTTCTTTAAGAACAACAATATGGACTATGCGGGATTGTTCAAGGGACTGGGCAACTATCAGCAGGAAGCCGGATGGCTGTTTTTCCTGGCTGTTGTGATCTTTATCGTGTGCGCCGTGTCAAACGGATGTAACCTGACGGACGGACAAGATGGGCTGGCGACGGGATCATCGGCCATCATAGGGATGGTGCTGCTCATCCTGGCCTATGTTTCCAGTAACGTCAAATATGCTTCCTATCTGAATATTATGTACATTCCAGGTTCTCAGGAACTGGTTGTCTTTATGGCAGCGTTTATGGGAGCTACCATCGGTTTCCTCTGGTACAACTCCTACCCGGCACAGGTGTTTATGGGCGATACAGGCAGTCTGATGCTGGGCGGTATCATCGCCGTTTGTTCAGTCATTATCCGAAAGGAATTGTTGATCCCCATTTTCTGTTGCATTTTCTTTGTGGAAGCACTTTCTGTTATTATGCAACGGGTCTATTTTAAATTTACCAAAAAACGGTTTGGTATCGGAAAACGAATTTTCAAGATGGCACCATTACATCATCATTTCCAGGTACCTGGAAATTCGATTGATGCGTTGATTCAAAAGCCATTGCAAGCCATTCCTGAATCAAAGATTGTGGTTCGTTTCTGGATCATCGGATTGATTTTGGCAGTTTTTGCCATTGCAACACTTAAAATGCGCTAAACATGAAACGAATTGTCATATTGGGAGCCGGCGAAAGCGGCACGGGCTCAGCCATCCTGGCTAAGAAACAAGGATTTGATGTCTTTGTCTCTGATAGTGGGCCCATCAAGGAAACCTATAAAAAGGCCCTTGATGAACACCATATTCTATGGGAAGAAAAACATCATACGGAAGAACAGATACTCAATGCCGATGAAGTCATCAAAAGTCCTGGTATTCCTGACAAAGTGCCTATGATTCAGGCTCTGATAGCCAAAAAAATCCCCATCATCTCGGAAATCGAATTTGCAGGCCGTTATACCAACGCAAAGACGATTTGTATTACAGGCAGCAATGGTAAGACAACAACAACGTTGCTGACCTATCATATCCTGAAAAGCGGAGGCCTTAATGTCGGCCTGGCTGGAAATGTCGGCAACAGTTTTGCCTGGCAGGTGGCAGAAAAGGACTACGATTACTATGTGATTGAGCTTAGCAGTTTCCAGCTGGACAATACGTACACGTTTAAAGCTGATGTAGCCGTTTTGCTGAACATTACTCCTGACCATCTGGATCGCTATCATTACAACATGCAGGAATACGTGGACGCCAAGTTTCGCATCATCCAGAATCAGACAGAAAATGATGCTTTCATCTATTGGAACGATGACCCGTTTATCCGTGCCGAGATAGAAAAACGGGACATCCGTTCCCGTAAATTCCCTTTTTCCCTGAAAAAAGGAATGGGCATCAAAGCCTTTATAGAAGATCAGATTCTTGTCATCGATACACCTGACCAGCAATTCCAGATTGAAAAAGACGAATTGTCCCTGATGGGTACCCATAATCTGTACAATTCGCTGGCTGCTGCCATTTCAGCTAACATCACTCACATTCGCAAGGAAAACATCAGACAGGCGCTCAGCAACTTTGAAGGAGTAGAGCATCGCTTGGAATTTGTATCGAATGTCCGTGGTGTTACGTATATCAACGATTCCAAAGCAACCAACGTCAATTCTTGCTGGTATGCCCTCGAATCGATGAAAACGCCGGTCGTTCTTATTCTTGGCGGTACGGACAAAGGCAATGACTATTCTGAAATTGAAAGTCTGGTGCGGGAAAAAGTAAAAACCCTGATTTTTCTTGGCGTGGATAATGCCAAACTGCATCAGGCTTTTGATGGAAAAGTTCCTCAGATCTTTGATGCCCAATCCATGAAGGAGACCGTTTCGATTGCATACAAGCAGGCAGTCAAGGGTGATACTGTCCTTTTGTCTCCCTGCTGCGCCAGTTTCGACCTGTTTCTCAATTATGAGGACAGGGGACGGCAATTTAAGGAATGTGTCAGACAACTTTAACAGAATACTTTTCAGCAAAATACGCATAAATGAGCTTGATCAAGAAGTTGTTCAAAGGTGATACGGTGGTTTGGATCGTGTTCTTGTTTCTGTGCATTATATCCCTGATAGAGGTATACAGTGCCAGCAGCACCTTGGCTTATTCGGTCAAGAATACGTACGGCCCAATCCTTCGCCATGGCACTTTCTTGTTGGTGGGGGCTTCTCTGATTGTCATCATGCACAACATTCACTACAAATATGCCTCGTTGTTGGGTTTGTTGTTCTTTGTCATTGCCTTGTTTTTGCTTGGCATTGCTCCGTTTTACGGCGTTCGAGTGAACAATGCAGCCAGATGGGTCAACGTGTTTGGTATCCAGTTCCAGCCTTCTGAATTTGCGAAACTGGCCATGATCATTTTTACGTCCTTTATGCTTGGAAAAACTCAGCGGTCTGATGATAGCCGGAACAAGGCTTTTTGGATTATCATGATCGTCACCGGCGTTTTTGCCTTGATGATCCTGATGGAAAATCTTTCGACGGCGATATTGCTGTGTGTCGTTGTTTACATCATGATGTTTCTGGGCCGGGTGAATTCAAAAAAATTAGTCTTGCTGGGTGGTGGTGTGCTTGTTGCCATTTTTTTGTTTATGTTTCTGCTGAAAGTCGTTGATCATGCTCCGGGCTTACCTCGTTGGTCGACCTGGCAGAACCGTGTCTACGGAGCCGAATTGAAAGTAACGGATCCGGATTTTAAGATTGTCGACAAAAATTATCAGGAATCCAATGCGAACATTGCCATTGCCAATGGACGTTTTTTGGGCTCATTACCTGGCAACAGCACTCAACGGGACTTTCTCCCGCAGGCCTATTCTGACTTTATTTATGCCATTATCATCGAGGAAATGGGTTGGTTTGGCATGCTGGTCATTCCGTTTCTGTATCTGGTTCTGTTTTACCGAGCGTTGGTAATTGCCCGAAAATGCGTCAAGATTTATCCGATGTTGCTGGTCATGGGTTCAGCGCTGATGGTCTGTCTGCAAGCCTTCATCAACATGATGGTGGCTGTGGGGGTCTTCCCTGTAACCGGTCAGCCGATGCCTTTGGTTAGTCGTGGTGGTACGTCAACCCTAATCACCTGTATTTATTTTGGCATTATGCTCAGTGTCAGCCGGTATGGAAATCCGGAGGCTGAGATCCGGGAACAAACAGAATTGGATGAAGAGGATGAACCATTGAATCGCCAGGCAATGGATACATCCAGCGAATATGGCGTTTAAACGTAAAACTATGAAAAAAATTCACATCATTATATCAGGAGGCGGTACGGGTGGCCATATTTTTCCGGCTATTTCCATTGCCAACGAATTGAAACTAAAGTGTCCAGATGCTTCGATCTTATTTGTCGGAGCAGAAAAGCGGATGGAAATGGAACGAGTTCCGGCAGCAGGTTATCCGATTGTCGGCTTGCCGGTCAGAGGATTTGACCGTTCCCATCCGTTAAAGAACATTCGCACCCTGTACGATTTGCTGCTCAGCCTGTTGAAAGCCAGGAATATTGTCAAGGATTTCAAGCCGGATGTGGCTGTCGGTGTCGGCGGTTATGCCAGTGGCCCCTTGTTGAGAGCGGCAGCTTCCATGGGCGTACCAACCTTGATTCAGGAACAGAATTCCTATGCCGGCGTGACCAACAAGCTGCTGGCTGCCAAAGCGTCAAAGATATGTGTGGCCTATACAGCTATGGAACGTTTTTTTCCAAAAGAAAAGATACTCCTGACTGGAAATCCTGTCCGGCAGGATCTGCTGTCGGGTGAAAACCTGCGTGAAAAGGCCATTTCAACATTTGGGCTGGACCCCGATAAACGGACGTTGTTGATCGTTGGCGGCAGTCTCGGTGCCCGTACGATCAATGAAAGTATTGTTGGCGCGCTGGATGCCATTGAAGCGGCCGAAAACCTGCAGGTGATCTGGCAGACCGGTAAGTATTATTATCAGTCTCTAATGGATCAGTTGAAAGGCAGGGTCTTGAAGAACATTCAAATCAAGCCTTTTGTGCAGGAAATGAATCTGGCCTATGCTGTGGCCGATCTGGTTATTTCAAGAGCCGGAGCCAGTTCCATCTCAGAGTTCTGCTTGCTGAAAAAAGCGGTGATCCTGGTTCCTTCGCCCAATGTAGCGGAAGATCATCAGACAAAAAACGCCTTAGCCCTTGTCAAGGAGGATGCCGCTGTGATGGTTGCGGATAATGAAGCCAGATCCACTCTGATGTCTACTGCATTGGCACTGATCAACCAACCGGAACGGTTGAAAACGCTCAGCGAAAATGTGTTCAAATTGGCTCAATTTGATTCTGCCAGCCGGATAGCCGATGAAATTCTTAAACTTATTCCTCAAAAAGATTGACCAAGCATGGATTACTATTTTTCACATATTTATTTTATTGGCATCGGTGGTATCGGCATGAGCAATCTTGCCAGATATTTCAAGGCAAAAGGCAAATGCGTGGCCGGCTATGACCGGACGCGAACCACGCTGACAAAGGAATTGGAAGATGAAGGCATCCTGATTCATTACAATGAGGATGTTGCCGCGATCCCTGCCGGATTTCTCAATCCGGAAAAAACACTGGTTGTCAGAACTCCGGCCGTGCCAAAAGAACATGCGGAGCTGCGTCTGTTTATCGAAAAGGAGTTTAAGGTATTGAAACGGGCAGAAGTGCTCGGCCTCATTTCCCGTGAATGCAAAGGACTTTGTGTGGCCGGTACACATGGAAAAACCACAACCAGCATGATGATGGCCCATTTGCTCAAACAATCTCATGTGGATTGCAGTGCTTTCCTTGGCGGTATTTCCAATAATTACAAGACCAATCTTTTATTGACCGATGCAAACGATTTGACGGTCATTGAAGCCGATGAATATGACCGGTCTTTCCATCAGTTGCTTCCTTGGATGTCCGTGATTACATCCGTTGATGCTGACCATCTGGATATTTACGGTACGCATGAAGCGTATCTGGAAAGCTTTGCCCATTTTACCGAATTGATACGGCCGGGTGGCTGTTTGATCATAAAAAAAGGATTGCCGCTGAATTGCCGGCTGCAGCCGGGCGTACGGCTTTTTACCTATAGCGTGACTTCAACGGCCGATTTTTACGCCAAGAACATCCGGTTTGAACCGGGACGGTTGTTCTTCGATTATTATATGCCAGATGGTTGCCTGTTGAACCTGGAATTGGGCGTGCCGGTTCGCGTTAATGTGGAAAATGCCGTGGCTGCTATGGCCATAGCCCATCTTAACGGAGTGACCGATCAGGAAATTCGTTCGGGATTGGCGAGTTTCAAAGGAACGAAACGACGGTTTGACATTCAGGTGAAACGGGACGATTTTGTCTATATTGATGATTACGCTCATCATCCGGAAGAACTGAGAGCCAGCATCCGGTCTATCAGGGAATTATTCCCGGGTAAAAAAGTAACGGGCATTTTTCAACCTCATTTATATACACGTACCAGAGATTTTGCCGATGATTTTGCTGACGTCTTATCCGGGTTGGATGACCTTATTTTGCTGGATATCTATCCTGCCCGGGAATTACCAATCCCAGGTGTCACTTCGGAAATGATTCTCGATAAAGTTACCCTGGCATCCAAGACGGTGACGAGCCTGGACAAGATCTTCGATGTCCTTGATACCAAAAAACCGGAAGTCCTGGTGACGTTGGGTGCAGGCAATATTGATAATCTGGTTCCTGTGTTAAAGAAGCGCTACGAAGTATGATAAAAAAGGTCCTGACCATATTGTCTATTTTGTTGGCAGTGACTGGTTTGGCTGCTTTGACGGTCTGTTTTTCCGGAAAACAGCCGAATAAGACCTGTACTGACCTTCAGATTAAGGTGATGGATGAGTCGGGACAGACATTTTTGCAGCCGTTTGAAGTCCGGCAGTATTTAAAACAAAACCGGGTAAAGTTGGTTGGAAAACCTTTGAATAAAATCAATTATGATGATGTTGAGCACATCGTATTGACTCATAAGTTGATTGAACGGGCAGAATGTTATGCCTGCCCTTCCGGAACGGTTTGTCTGAATGTTTGGCAGCATTTGCCTGTCTTACATGTTATTACCGGAAACAGAAATTTTTACATCGACACGAAAGGCAATATGGCAGGTACCAGCACCCATTCGGCAGCGAATGTGCTGGTTGCAACCGGCTCTGTCAGCGATTCTTCAACCATCAGGCATTTGTATGAAATGGCTATGATGCTCAGGCAGGATCCTTATTGGGATGCACTCATCGAACAGATTGAGGTTAAGCCGGATGGAGAATGGACGCTGATTCCACGTGCAGGCGATTTTGAAATAGCATTCGGAGAGCCTGTTGATATGGAAACAAAAATGGAACATCTCGGTGTCTTTCTTCAATCCTATTTACCCAAAATGGGATGGGACCGATACTCCCAGATCAGCGTAAAATTTAAGAATCAGATAGTAGGTACAAAAAAATAATCTTGACATGAACGATGTAACAGAATTAATTGTCGGTATCGACATTGGCAGTTCCGGGCTGAGAGGAGGCCTTGCCAAAAAAAATTCCGGAGGAAAAATTGAGCTGCTGGCGTTGAAGCATATGTATGGAAAGACAGGTATTCGACGTGGTGCTGTGCACAATATCGAAGAAATAGCCGGTAATGTGCAGGAACTGCTTGACAAGCTGAAGGAGGATATGGAACCTGATTGCAAAATTACCAAGGTTTATATCGGAATCAATGGCTATACCATCCGGACAATCGATGCGACCAGTTCGACCAGAATGTCCGGTGACGAAACACTAAAGGAATCGTTGCTGGATGAATTGAGCGATGATGCCCAATGTAGTGTGCCGGAAGGTCTTCAAATTGTGGATGTTTTTCCGCAGGAATTCATGCTGGATGGCAAGATCGATGTAAATCCGGTCGGAACGATGCCGGAATTGGTCGAAGCGCATTATAAAATTGCGGTTTGTCAACCGTTCATTTT
>JAUZOU010000136.1 GCA_030706285.1 Bacteroidota bacterium | reverse complement strand
TGACGCCGGCACGCAACCGGAAGCTTGAACTGGGCGTTGATCTTAGCTATCAGGGAACAACCCTCAACGTAACGGCGTTCCACGAAAAGGAACGGAATGGCTTTCAAACGCAGACCATGTATTTTCCGCAAGTCTATAAATTATACAATACGGCTTCATATACAGGAACAGGGACTCCAACCATCGATGATTTCACCTATAGTATGAAAGCGATGTTTTTGCCCTATTCCTATACGACGAATGCGGCGGTTGTGGTCAAAGACGGTCTTGAATATCAGTTGTCGACCAGAAAGATTAAGGCGATCAATACGGAGATTGTCGTTAATGGAGCCTGGTTTCATACGACCTATGACATCAGCCAGCCTCGTTACGAATGTCCGACCATTGTGACAAATGGCAATTATTATCAATATGTCGGAATCTACAAATCCGGTGATGACAGTCAGGAACGCGAACAACTGAATACGACCATGTTCTTCAATACACATTTCCCGAAACAGCGGTTATTGTTCAGTACGTCTGTTCAATCGGTTTGGTATAGTTCCTACCAAATGATCAAGTACAGCGGTGTGCCTGAATCTTATATCGATATTAACGGTGAAACCCATCCATTCACCGATGTTGAAAAAGCAAGTTCCGATTACAAGGCGTTGATTGAGACTTTTTCAACGGCCTATTTCAATCCCGAGAAGACGCCCATTTCGCTCGAGGTCAATCTGAAGGCAACCAAGGAAATCGGAAACAATCTCAAACTTTCGTTTTTTGTGAACCGGCTGTTTGATTACAATCCAAGATACTATACGCGTTTTGGAATGGCCTCTCAAAAATGGGTAACGCCATTCATGGGTGCTGAGATACAGGTTAAAATTTGATCGTATGCGAACATTTCTCCCAATATCATTGACCACAATTCTGGCAATGTTGTTTATAACAGGTTGCCAACTTCAGGAGGTTCCGTTTACGGAAGCCGTCATCAGTGTCTCGCTACCTGATGAAGCGCTTCAGGGTGGATATAACGGCTATCAGGTTACCGTAACAAATAATGCAACAGGCCGTTCAAAGAGTTCTACGACAGATTCAACCGGAATTGTTCATCTAACTGTTGAAGAAGGCATTTATAATATTGAAGTATCCGGTACAAAAACGTTGACAACAACGGTCGGGAGCGGATCAGCTCAGCAAACCTACACACGGACGGTTCATATACGGGGATTGGTTGAAAAAGTGCGGTTGATTGGCGACCGGGTTGAACAGTCGGTTCCGGTGCAACTATCCCAGCAAGGCAACGGCTTTGTGATCAAAGAAATCTATTATGCCGGTAGTATGACTCCGTCAAATGGAACGTATTATCAGGATCAGTTCATCGAGATTTATAACAATTCGGATTCTGTTTTGTATGCTGATGGACTGACGATTGTTGAATCGAATCATATTAGCAGCTATGCTGTCTACGAATACACAGATTATCCGAACAGTCTGATTGCAGGTGCCCTCTATACGGTGCCGGGCGATGGAACGACTTACCCTGTGCAGCCAGGAAAAAGCCTTGTGATTGCGTCATTGGGCATCAATCATAAAACGGCCAATGCCAATTCGCCGGTCGATTTATCGAAAGCCGATTTTGAATGGTATGATGCCGGCACGGACGTGGATGTCCCTGAAGTACCAAATATGATCCGTGCTTTCTGTTATTCGAATACAATCTGGTTGCTCCATGTAAAGGGCTACCATGCCTATGCGATCTTCAAATTAACCGGGTCTGTTGATGATTTTGTAAAGAATAATTCTGTCAGTGTGCTGACTCAATCCGGAAACTCCGTCACACGAGTCCGGATAGCGGATTCACTGATACTGGATGGTGTTGAGTTGGGAACGGCCGGGATTATCGGTTCGAAGTCGTTGTCTTCTTCCATCGATTTAAGCTTTACCTATTGTGATGGTTCCTGGACTGGGAAAAGTGTCCGACGTAAAGTTTTAAAATGGGAAAACGGACGAGCGATCCTGCAGGATACCAATAATTCCGCCAGCGATTTCATACCGAATGCGACGCCCAAACCATGGGAAGTTGAGTAATTATTTCTAAAATTGACCTTGAGTGAAATCATTTCTTCTAACAACGATGTTTCTTGCGCCGGTTGCGCTATTGGCCGGCAATGCTGATTCGTTACTAATCAACGTCAGCACCTGGAACGCTCCGTGGAGGAGTTACGCGGATTATTTCAACTACAATCCTTCGGCGACGTTTGAAGTGCCGGTGAACGATTACCTGGAGCTTGGAACTTCGTATTCGGCATCGAAGGCTGATAAAGGGTTCCACCTGGCTCAGGATGGTGACGGGTATTCAGCTTTTCAACTTCATACCGAAAGCTTTAGCCGGAAAGGGAAACAATCTTTTTTCGGTGAAGCTAAATACATCAGTGATCAGACGACGAATGTCCAATGGCGGGATGTGGAAGACGGTTCGTTGTTGTCTCCCTATTTAATTGCCGATTCCATCGGAGGTACCTATAACAGGGAAGCTTATACGATGGGTGGAGGAACATCTATCCGTCTTCGTAATTGGGAATACGGCATACGGGCTACGTATGAAGGCGGTGTATCCTACAGGCGGGTTGACCCCCGGCCAAGCAATACGGTATCCAGAATCAGTGTCAATCCTGGTATCACATACAGAAAGGGCAATAATGAATATGGTTGGTTCGGTTCCTATGAACGGTATCGCCAGAATGTGGACATTGATGTCGAACGGGATGGCAGAAAGATTTATTTTTATCTGTTGCAGGGTTTTGGAACCTATAATAAGCAGTTTTCTGAGCTCGAAGAAACGTACACCCGGATTTACAAAGGCAATCTGTATTCAACAGGTATACACCTGAATCACCAGGCTAATGGCCGGTCGACGGGAGCATTGGTAACACTAAAAAAAGCGGTGTTTGAAGCCAGTGAAAGTGACCGGAGAAGGCCCTATACGATAACGCATAATGAAATTGGAACCAGCTTGTCACATGAGCAGGCATGCCTGGGACAGACACTTTTTCTGAAAGGCCAATATGCCTTCCATCAGACGATTGGAAACGAAACTCAGTATATGCCTGTTTCCATCAACACCAACTACATCGTCTGGAAATTTGCCACTCAAAGTGACCGGTATCAGTCTCGTAATCAAGTGGCTGGCTTTTCAGCCATGCTTGCCAATAAAGACTGTTCAACGTTTTCCGTATGGGAGCAGCTGGAAGGAAACTGGCAGGATAACAGACAATATTATTATACGCCTGATTACCATCAATACCTGCAAGATGTCTGTGGCAGTGGCTCTGTCGGATTTCATTGTCCTATGAACTCAACGACGTTGGAAGGAAGTATCAGGGGCGGTTACCGGAAAGTGCTTTCCTCGTCATTGGTGCAAGATGAAAACAATGTGATAACGGAACGAGTGGTTTTGCCGGATTTTGCCTTTATGACAACTGATTATGCCTTTTATCAGGTGAATCTGGGTATATGCTTCCGGCTTTCCAGGAAATTATTGGGTAATTTCTCAGTCGGCGGTGGTCTTAAGGCGGCAACTGAGCAACAGGCTTATTTTGGCCAAACTGCTTTTGCCTTGAATTTTTAAAAAAGAATTTCTTAAACTATTAATTGAATGAAAGACGTTAGAAAGTCGGCCTGGCTGTTGCTTTTACTGCTAAGCTTTGGCCAGGTTAGAGCAGATGAGGGAATGTGGCCGGTGTCAAGGCTTAGCAGCCCTTTGATGCAGAAAATGGGGGGAATCGGATTACAGCTCCCTGCAGAAAAAATATACAGTGAAACCGATCCAAGTCTTAAAGATGCTGTGATGGTTTTTGATAATGCCGGCACGGCTGAATTCGTTTCAGCGAAAGGTCTGATTTTCACTAACCACCATTGTGGTCGAGGACGGGTGCAGCAAGTCAGCACAGACGCTCACAATTACCTGCGCGATGGCTATTGGGCAACCGCACAAACTGAAGAAATTCCAATTAAGGGGTTGACTGTCAGGACTCTTCAAAAAATCGTCGATGTGACAGACCAAGCCACCAACTTGTTGAAAACCAAAGGTATCCGGAAAGTATCAGCTGAGTTGGAAAGACAGTATAATGATACTGTCAAAGGGCTTCAGGCAAGTTTGGACGGATATAGCGACGGAACCTATTTCATTTCGGTCTATCAGGTATTCAAGGATGTTCGTTTGGTTGGAGTTCCACCGGAAAGCATCGGAAATTTCGGCGGTGAAACCGACAATTTTGAATGGCCCCGTCATTCAGGAGACTTCAGTATTTTCAGGGTGTATGCGAATGCCAACAATTTGCCGGCTGATTATTCAAAGAACAATAAACCCTATCAGCCTAAGGCCTTCTTACCTATTTCATTGGCCGGCGTGCATGATCATGATTTTGCCATGACACTAGGTTTCCCTTTTATGACTCAACGTCATATCACTTCTTTTGAGTTACAGGAAGAACTGGATAAAAACAGAGCAACGGCTATTGCCAAAGGCCGCTACATCGACGCGCTCGGAAAAGAAATGGATAAAGATGAACGGATTCGTCTTATCTACTCCGATAAAAATTTTTCTGCCGGCAATGTGTATAAATTTTCCTTGGGAACCTATAAGCAGGTTAATCTGAGTCCAGTAATGGAAAGCAAACGGCAGGATGAGGCTGCATATATGGCTTGGGTAAATGCCGATACGGCACGAATCAAAAAGTACGGAAATTGTCTGGCTGTCTTAGAGAAGAATTTCGCACTCGAAAAAGAACCAAAATTTGCTCATACGCTTGTTTCAGGTGCGCTATTCAACGATGCCAGCCTTTTTGGCATTCGTTCCCGTGGATTGGTCGAAGCCTTAGAGCACAACAACCAGAATGAAGTGGAGAGAGAAAAGGTATCATTAGGCAAATGGTATGCCAATTTTTCAAAAGAATATGATTCCAGGACTGATCAGGCTGTGCTCTGCCAAATGATCAAGCTGCTGAAAAACAACTTGAAGAAAGAATACTTGCCTGATTTTTACACCATTATCGATACCAAATATAACGGCGATATCGATAAGTATGTGGACGACCTGTATGCCAAATCGATTTTCTCAACTCCTGCAGGAATTGAGAAATTTATTAAAAAGCCAACACTTAAAATAAAACAGGATCCGTTGTATGTGTACGGTGTTTCTGTTTATAATAAATTGATTGATCTCAAACAGGCTTTCTCTGATTATGAAGCGGTTATCCGGAGTACCAAAAAGGTGTACAACGAGGGTGTCCGGGAAATGGAGAAAGACAGACTGACCTATCCTGATGCCAACTTCTCCATGCGGCTGACCTACGGAACGGTTGCCGGAGCGAATCCGCGTGACGGCATCTATTATAAGAGCCAGTCCACGCTGAAGGGTGTGATTGAGAAGGAGGATTCCTCCAATTATGAATTCGTGGTTTCACCTAAACTGAAGGAGTTGTATCTCAAAAAAGAGTATGGCCGTTATGGTGAAAATGATGAAATGAATATCGATTTCCTGACCAGTACTGATATTACCGGAGGTAATTCCGGCAGTCCGGTTGTGAATGGCAAAGGCGAAATGACCGGCGTTGCATTTGATGGTAACTGGGAGTCTCTGGCCGGCAGTATGGTCTATGAGCCGGACAAAAATCGTTCCGTCAATGTTGATATCCGTTATGCGTTGTTTGTCATCGATAAATACGCTCATTCATCGTATGTGCTTAATGAACTGACAATTAGATAATATTTTATAACTACTTTATTTGATTTATATGAAAAAGAACCTATTCCTTTTGGTTGCTATTGCAGCCATCTCTCTTATCCCGTTTGGAGAATTGAATGCCAAAAAAGTATATACCGTACAGGAAATGATTGAAAAAGCTCCTGAACTGGTTGGAAAAACAGTCGAAATCAAAGGTATCGCCCAGCATGTCTGTGCAACTACCGGAAAAAAATTATTTTTAGCCACGGCTGACGGAAAGCGGACCTTTCGTGTCAATGCCGGTAAAGATATGGGACGCTTTGACAGAAGCATCATTAAATCGGTTGTCGTTGCCAAGGGGGTAGTCACTGAAAACCGTACCTATATGGAAGATCTCGACAAACAGGAAGCCGCTGTTCTGGCTGCCGAAAAAGCTCAGAAAGAACCGGAACATTGCAATTCAGAGGCAAAAGCACAAGGCGAGAGTCTTACTGCAACGCCTGTTCAACGTGTTCAGGCGTTAAAAGCCAAATTGCAGCAACAAATCGATAAAGGAGGAAAGAACTACATGTCTTTTTATACGATTGACGATTGTAGCGAATACAAAGTCAGTAAATAAGGCCTTATGAAATTTTTAAAACCACTCTTGATTTTCTGTTTTGGCCTGTCATTGACGGTCAATGCACAGGTATACAAATTGACTGATCCGCTGCCGGTTGATCAAAACGTTAGAATCGGTAAACTCCCCAATGGATTGACCTATTACATCCGTAAAAACAGTTTGCCCGAAAAGCGTGTCGAACTGCGGCTGGCTGTCAATGCCGGCTCGATCCTTGAAGATGACGACCAACAGGGACTGGCCCATTTTACAGAGCATATGTCATTCAATGGCTCAAAGCATTTTGAGAAGAACGAGCTGATCAGTTACCTGCAGTCTGTAGGCGTTAAATTCGGTTCCAACCTGAATGCCTATACCAATTTCGACGAAACAGTCTATAAACTGATGATCCCGACCGAGAATGCTGAAGTCGTGGATAAGGCTTTTTATGTGCTCGAAGATTGGGCGCACAACCTGACGTTCGATCCGAAGGAAATTGAAAAGGAACGTGGTGTTATCCTGGAAGAATGGCGAATAGGCCGTGGAGCCACTCAACGTTTTCGTGATGCCTATTACCCTGTTCTGTTTAACAATTCCCAATATGGGAAACGCCTTCCGATCGGGAAAAAAGAAGTCATCGAACATTTTAAACCCGAACGGTTGGTCAGTTTTTATAAAGAATGGTACCGTCCTGATCTGATGGCTGTTATTGTTGTCGGTGACATCAATGTAGATCAATATGAACAACTGATCAAGAAGCATTTTGGCGCCATCCAGGCTCCGAAAAAAGCACGTCCGAGGACTTATTTTGAAGTGCCGGATCATGCCGGTACACTGTATTCCATCACGGCTGACAAAGAAGCCATGCAAACACAGGTGTACGTGTACATGAATAAGGATCATAAGGATGAAACGACCCTGGGTGATTATCGTAATTTTATCATGGAAAAGTTGTATTATTTCATGATGAATCAACGCTTGGGAGGTCTGGCCCGTTCAGCCAATCCGCCTTATATGTATGCCAAATCCGGTTTTGAGAATATTGCACGTACCAAGGATGCTTTTAGTATCACGATGCGGGTCGAAGACAATGGGGTGGAACAAGGATTGAAAGCCGCCTTGACAGAGGTCGAACGTGCCAAACGGTTTGGCTTCACACAACCGGAATTGGATCGTGCCAAGAAAAGCATCACGATGATGTATGATCGCGCCATCAACGAAAACGACAAATCGCTTTCAGATGGTTATGCCTCTGAATTGATTCGCCACTTCCTGGTTAAGGAACCCATTCCCGGCATTGCTGTTGAAGCCGCATTTGCCAAGAATCAGTTGCCTCTTATTACCCTGGATGAGATCAATGAATTCGACAATACCTTCCTGAAAGATTCAAACCGGGCTAT
>JAUZOU010000135.1 GCA_030706285.1 Bacteroidota bacterium | reverse complement strand
TTCAATCCCGTCTGTCGGATCGATGTCGGCCGGTAATACGACGTTAAAGGTGGTCAGACCGGTGGCCCCGGTTGGAGGAAGTAACAGCCCTTTTACGGTTTCGGTGAGCGTCTCGCCATTGACTACATACGCTTCCTTTGTCTGTTTGACATTGTCCGTAATGTTGACATCAGCCTTGAATTGGTAACCGGCAACCGCTTTTCCGGTTGAAGCGACGGCTCTGACTGTAATCGGAATGGTATCGTTTTTGGCCAGTTTCGCCAAGCTGGCATAAGAAGAGGAGGGGATTTGTTCGCCTTTTTCTCCGTAAACTTTCCATTCAAGAATGCCTTGAGCCACCGTGCTGACAAAATACAACCGGATCTGGTTGGTCAGGATGGTGTCGAAGGTTGTTGTGTCGTATTTATCCGGATCCAGCCCTAATCCGGCCGGATTGGCGACATTTACCCAGGTTTTCAGCCCGGGATGGTAATACATCATTTTGCAGCTATAGGGCAATACGATCCCTTGACCGTCAGCCCACCAGTAAACATCGCTGCGGGCTATTTTGTAATAATCCTTAAAAGTGTATTGTACCCAGTTCCAGGTGTTGGTCACACCGCTTTGCCAGTTGCCATAGGCACCGTGTGTTTTATCCGACGAACTGGATGGTTCGAACCCGTCGTTGATGGCTGTCAGGGTTTCCCAGGATGAAACGTAGGAAGTTGAACAGGTTGCCAGCGGGGCTATGTTGGTTTGGGCAGAAAGGCCTGTGCAAACCAGAAGAAAACAAAAACAAGAAAGGATTGTACCTGTTTTCATGTACGATTTGGCGATTAAGGAGAATGAACATAATTGTCAAAGATACACTAATTGAGTTAGTTGCCAAACAATCCGGATTTTTATTCTCTATGGATTGAAATAACTAACCTTGGTAGCGGAATCAGAGTCCCTGCCTGGGCAATAACTTTGTATATGGCTAATTGGTATAAATCCAGCTCAAGACTTAATGTTGATGAGCTGCTCACCAACCTATTTTTGCCATTGTTTAATCCCGGAGGTGGTGAGCACTTTCATGCCGGTGCTGTCCTGACTGTCGGAACAAATGAACAAGGCTTCGATGTCGGGTAACGATTCAGCCAACGGCAAGGCCTTTTCAACTCCCATCACCATGAATGCGGTTGCCAATGCATCGGCTGTCAGTCCGTCTCCGGCTATAACAGTGGCGCTCAGCAGCGAATGTTGGACCGGATAGCCGGTGTGCGGGTCGATGGTGTGGGCATACCGTTTACCATCCTTGATGTAAAACCGGCGGTAGTTTCCGGAGGTAGCCATGCACCGGTCGGTCAACGTCAATTTTTCCTTCCAGTCTTCACTCATCGACAAACTATCATCGGTCGGTGTATTAATGCCTATCCGCCAGTCAGAACCATGAGGATTTTTTCCACTCAGGGCTAGCTCTCCGCCGATTTCGATCATATAATCGGTCACGCCCTTGCTTTTTAGATAGTCGGCGACAACGTCACAGGCATATCCTTTGGCTACGGCTGAGGCATCAAGGCACACGCGGGGATCTGCTTTAACCAGCTGCCCATCTTTGAGCGAGATTAATTGGTAACCGACAAATGTTAGCAAACTGTCAATATATGCCTGAGAAATAGTCGCCGATTTTTTAAAGCCAAATCCCCAGGCATTGACCAACGGTGCAACGGTCATGTCAAACGCGCCGCCAGTCAGTTTGGAATAGTCCAGGCTTTTCTCAATGACACGTTCCACCCACGGCTGATGTCTCAGGTCAAACGGTTGGATGCCGGACCGGTTGATCTGGCTGAGCGTCGAATTCGGATTGAACATGGACAGGGCTGCGTCGAATTTGGTCAGGACGCTGTCAATTCCGGGCTGAAGCTCCTCCTTTGATAGATAGGTGAGGTGGTAGGCTGTATTGAATGCTGTCCCTTCGTCGTACAGATAGGATTTCTTTTGGCAGGAACAGAGGACGGCCACGCTGATGGACAAGAGGATAACCGTTTGAATGGGCTGTAGCAATTTCATAGGAAGATGGAAGTCGGTTTGTGATTGGTTGATCGGCTGAATTCAGGCGTGCAAGTTACGATTCATTTGGCAGGAATTGTGTTCGATAAATCTATTTTTTTAAACCAAATCACTCCAGAAAATGTTTATAATTACTTTTTTTTCAATTGGATGACATGAGTGATAAAATTTTCATTGTTTTTGTTGTTAGTTAGGCCAAACTAACTAACTTTGCCGAATCAAGTCAGGGCTTTATGGAAAAAATCGTCACCATCATTTCAAAGCTGTCGCATAATCTGGCAGAAATGGAAGAGCTTGCACGTGAGCAATTGAACCTAAAAGAACTGACAGCGGCACAGATGCACTATCTGGAAATTATCAACGACCTGGGTAATCCGAATATCACGGAACTGGCTACAGAAATGAACCTGACCAAACCGACGGTCACTGTCGGTCTTGACAAACTGATCCAAAAGGGTTATGTTGCCAAGATCCAATCTGATGAAGACAGACGAAGCTCACACTTGCACTTGACCAAAAAAGGGATGCTCATCAATCAAATGCATGAACATGCTCATACCAAATTTGCCGAACTGATGCAGGAAACGCTGGAACCGGCAGAATTGGAACAACTTACCGGATTACTGGAAAAACTAACCACAAAACTATAAACAGCGTTCAGCACCCACTTGACGCAGTGAATCCGGATTGGCTCAGGAACTTATAACAGCAGCCTTCCATTAAGAACGACTGATAACGTATGTCGAGCACCTGAAAAGGTGTGAGATGATTCTCGTTCCATTAAAAAACATGAATTATGTCATTCACGTTTAATGATTCGAAGAAACAAATGACCGGATTGGCTGATGAGCAGGTCCGTCAAAAACAAGAGCAGGAGGGGTTTAACGAACTTCCGCAAAAAAAATCAACATCCTTCTGGCATTTGGCTTTTAGCATTTTAAAAGAGCCCATGTTCTTGCTATTGGTCGCGTGCGGTACCTTATATCTATGTCTTGGGGATGTTCAGGAAGGTGTCATGCTGATGGGGTTTGTCATTTTCATTATGTGTATTGAATTTTATCAGGAACGTAAGACCGGAAAAGCGCTCGAAGCATTGAAAGAACTTTCAAGTCCGAAGGCGGTTGTCATCCGCCATGGTGAAATGATCAAAATACCGACCCGTGAATTGGTTGTGGACGATCTGATCGTGTTGAACGAAGGGGAGCGGGTCCCTGCCGATGCGGTGCTCATTCAGGCTGTTAACATTCAGGTCGATGAATCATTGCTGACCGGTGAGTCGATTCCGGTGCGCAAAATAGAATCGGACGGCAGCGAAACTGAAATGACACCAGGTGGTGATGATCTTCCATTTGTTTTTTCAGGGACCATGCTGGTGCAGGGAAATGGGATAGCCCGTGTCCTTAGGATCGGACAGCAGACAGAAATCGGAAAAATCGGACAAGCGCTTGGCAGTGTTGCAGAAGAGCCGACAAAACTGAACACCGATCTGAACAATATTGTCCGGAAACTGGCTATCGGCGGACTATTCCTCTGTCTGATCGTGGTGGCGGTCTATTTCCTGACCAGGGGGGATTTATTGCATGGCTTCCTGGCTGGTTTAACGTTGGCTATGGGTATATTGCCTGAGGAATTTCCTGTCATTCTGACCATTTTCATGGCTCTGGGGGCCTGGCGCATTTCAAAGCAACGTGTGCTTGCCAGACAGCCCTCCGTTATTGAAACACTAGGTTCGGCGACGGTGTTATGTACCGATAAAACGGGCACGCTGACGCAAAACCGGATGGTTGTGAATACGCTGTTCAATAAAAAAACGTTTCTGGATGCGTCCAATATGCATGTGTTCCCGGAAGAATTCCATGAAATTATCGAGTATGGCATCCTGTCAAGCCAGACAAAGCCGAATGATCCCATGGAAAAAGCAATCTGCCTGTTGGGAGAGGAGTTTTTGCAAAACACCGAACACTTGCATCACGACTGGTCCATGATCCGTGAATATTCACTTTCGAAGGAATTGCTGGCCATGTCGAGAGTGTTTAAGGAAAGCACTACCGGTCAATATGTCATCGCGGCAAAAGGGGCCCCGGAGTCAATTTTCGATTTGTGTCATCTGCCGGATACGACCGCTTATGAAGCTGCTATTCAACAAATGGCCTCAAGAGGACTACGGGTGCTTGGTGTGGCCAAAGCTAAAATCGGGCAACATTCATTACCGGAAATTCAACACGATTTTGATTTCGAGTTTGTCGGCCTCATCGGGCTGTCCGATCCGATCCGGCCTGAAGTGAAGACAGCAGTGAGTGAATGTCATAAAGCCGGTATCCGGGTCATCATGATCACCGGTGATTATCCTGTTACGGCTCAGAATATCGGACAGGAAATAGGCCTGTCTCATCCGGAGGCTTGTATTTCAGGACCTGAACTGAAAGCCATGACTGATGAAGAACTGACCGAGCGGATTGCCGACGTCCACATTTTTGCCCGCATGGTGCCTGAACAAAAACTGAGACTGGTCAATGCCCTGAAAAAACGAGGTGAGATTGTGGCCATGACGGGCGACGGCGTCAATGATGCACCGGCCCTGAAATCGGCCAACATCGGTATTGCCATGGGGGAACGGGGCACCGATGTGGCGAGGGAGGCGTCTTCGCTGGTGTTGACCGATGATAATTTTGCCTCCATTGTTGGTGCTGTCCGGATGGGACGCCGGATCTTTGACAATATGCAGAAGGCATTCGGCTATGTATTTGCCGTACACATTCCAATGGCGGGGTTGTCGCTGATTCCTGTTTTTTTCAGTGATGCGCCGTTGCTGCTGTTGCCGGTGCATGTTGTGTTTATGGAACTGATTATCGATCCGGCTTGTTCGGTCATCTTTGAGGCCGAGCGGGAAGAACCGAATGTGATGAATCGGCCTCCGAGAAATCCTGGCAGTAGTATTTTTGGAAAAGGAAATGTGCTGCTGAGCTGTTTGCAGGGTCTTTCCATTTTGCTGGTGGTGCTCGGTTTGTATGCCGGCGGCCTTCACCTTGGTTATTCGGCCGATACAGTCAGGGCTATGTCTTTTGTGGCGTTAATTGTGGCCAACCTGATGACCATCATGACGAATCGTTCCTGGTCGGCCGGTTTCTTCCACATTCTGGCGACGCCCAATGCCAGCTTGAAATGGATCGTCGGTTTTGCCGTCCTTTTTCTGACGGCCGTCTTGTTCAATCCCTTCCTGCAGGGACTTTTCCAATTCGAACCGTTGACCTGGAAGGAAATTCTGATTTCTGTCGCTGCCGGTTGTCTAACCATCAGTTGGTTTGAAGTATTCAAAGCGGTCAGACGGAAAAAGTCGAACTGTTAACCGGCGCATGCCGATACTTGATATGGAAAAGGCTGTAACGAGGTGTTACGGCCTTTTTTAATAAGGGCCAGGCAATGCCATCAGGCCGTCATGAACCGGGATGATTTCTATCAAAAAAAATTTTTTTGAAGCCGGTGCAGTCTTTTAGCCCGAATAGGCATCTCTTCTATGTAACCAACAAAAAAGACTCATGAAGCGTATGCGATTTGTTTTTATCATGACCATGGCCCTCATGCCATTTGTCTTTGCTTCTTGCTTGAACGATGAGGATCATGTAATTAACTGCGGAAAAGACATTGCCTATATTACGACAGTCAATCAAACCGTTTGTGCCGCGACCAGTTGCGGCTATGTCACCTCCCGTGAAATCAGCTCACTGACACCGCATGAATGTTATCTGCTTGGATACCGGATTTCACAGCCGGCGGTTAATGGCATTTATACCGCAGATATAGTGTCTAACCTTTCAAAGGAGCCTCTTAAACAACTTCCGTTGGAAATCGGTACTCCACCGAGCGATCAAGGCATAGCCGTCAACGAGTTGGCAATACCCTATTTTTCTGCGACTGATTATTTGGGAGACCGGTGGATGTTTACGTATTGGGCTTCATTGAAAGATAATGATCAACTAACGGCCCATTTCTATTACGATAAAAACAATCAGATCGACAGCAACGGCATCAATGTGAAGGGAAAAGGTGAGTTTATCATCGATGTTTATTTTACCAAATCGACCTTAGCCGGAGATGCTTCTGTAGCAAAAGAGCGGTGTCAATCATCTATAGGAAATCTCGAGAGTCTGAGATCGTTCGCTTTTTTGCCTGAATATTGCCCGGGAGCTTTGCACAACCAAGGGGGCGGGCTGTACGATTTGGGTTTAATTCAGTTCAGATATCACAAATACGTCAGCCCCGGGCAATCACGTGTCTGTTATCTGGGCACATGGGACAGAGAAACGTTACAGCGACAATATTACATCATCGAGTATCTCTATACGAAATAATAGCCTTATCATGCAATCCTGCAGGATCATAAGATGGACAAACCGGTTAATGAATGGATGAACAAGAGTTAATCGCTGGCTGTAGAAGGAAGGATCCGTCATTTCAAAAAATGTTATATAATACATATGCACCGAAAATGATGAGCGTCTGTTACAGGTATGTTACGGATAAGGATACCGCTCAGGATCTTCTGCAGGATGGGTTTTTGAAAGTGTTTACCAAGATCGGAACCTATACCGGTGAAGGCTCTTTTGCCGGCTGGATCCGGCGCATCTTTGTTACCACGTCACTGGAATATTTAAGACGGCATGCCTTGATGAAATTTACCTGTCCGTTGGATGATTATGACAGCCAGATTGAGGATGATGGCAATGCCTCAGCGTTGAGCCGGCTGACAGCCGAAGAGTTGCTTGCCTTAATCGCCAAATTGCCTGCCGGATGCCGGACTGTTTTTAATTTGTATGCGATCGAAGGCTATTCCCACAGTGAAATAGCCGGCATGCTAAAGATAAAAGAAAGTTCATCCCAATCACAGCTGGTCAGAGCCAGAAAGATGTTGCAGAGAACCATTGAACCCATCATCGGAGAAGCGTATGCAAGACAGAAAGTACAATAAGCAGCCGGTAAACGGCCATGATGATCCGTTCCTGGCTTATTTCAAGGACTCTCTTCAGGATCATCAACTACCTGTTGATGACAATCGTTGGGAGGAATTGAATCAGCGATTGCAGCGGGCCTCCCGAAAGAAGAAACTTCGGTTGATGATCGTCTATCCGGGTGTGGCGGCGGCTGTGGCATTGTTGGTGATCCTGTCCGGATTGTTTAACAATAAACCGGTTGAGCCAGGTCTGTTGTCAATGACAATGCCTCCGGTCAAAGGAACGTTAGACCAGGCAATCTCAGACCAGTCAATCTCAAGCCAGAAGACCTCAAACCGGATGAAATCGGATCAGGTAACTTCAGACCAATTAACGGGTTCCGTTCAACCCTCCGGCTTCAACGGAACGAATCCAATGAGGTTGGTTGTACCGGCTGTCCTGTCAAAACCGGTTTGGAAAGTTCGCAAAACCGGTGAGGCTGTTTTGCTGACTGCCAACGATGCAGCAACCAACACGCCAGAAAATAAAGAAAATACTTGTGACTCAGTCGTTTCAGCAGGCATGGGCAATACGGCGGCTATGGCAGCCACGACGGCAGCGGACAGTTCTGCGTTTAATTACGCAGTCAACCCACGAACCAGACAAACTGAAAAGGGGAGGTCAGCTGCAGAACAGGAAAATCTATTGGCTTTCAATAGCCGGAGGCCTAAAAACAGCGACTGGGCATTTGGTGCTTC
>JAUZOU010000134.1 GCA_030706285.1 Bacteroidota bacterium | reverse complement strand
CAATGATTGGCAATATTGAAACAGATGAATAATTGCGTAATTCACGGATGACGTAATTGTCAGAATAGAGAAAGCGGGGTACAATTGAGTATCAATCAGCTCATTACTGAAACGTAGTTTCAGGCCCCTCCATCTCCACAACTGGCACTATTTCAAGGTTTTAAAAGCCTGGATCTAGTGCCTTTTTTGTATCGCACAAGGGCTCTCAACCCTCTGATAATGAGTCTAAATGGCTCAATATTAATGCGAAAATATTCTGCCAATTTTCATTATCGGACCTTTAATATTTTTTTATGTGACTAATTAGTTGATTTATAGCAGTTCTAAAATATGATTTAATCTTGGAACGTCTAAGTATTTTATCTTCTCGCTTTCTATAATACGATTTTCTCTGATGCATTTCTTTTGAATAGGCTGTATTGATGTCACCCTCAGACCATTGATTTGACCAGACAATATTACCTTTACAAATCCAATAGTGAGATTTACAGGGTAGTTGCTAATTCCCAATTGATGGATAAAGAGATGGTTTTCCATGTATCTCTCTAAAAGACCATTCATTCTTACCTAATGGAGTAATTATTTTACTTCCACAACCACAAGGACATAAATGTCCAGCAATACCATATTTAAATGATACGTACAAAATACCAGGTTCTAACTCTTGGGGCAGATAACAGACTTTTTGCAAATTAACCTTATTCATCACTCTACATTCATATGTAAGTTGTCAATTGTAAATAGTAGGTGGTATGAATTATCGTCATTTTGATAGAAACCTTTTATTTGCTTGTATTTGATTAATGCTATACACGCATTTAGTGCATTAAGTTCAGCAATTTGAATATTGTTTTTATAAATATCATCTGGAAGATTGGAAATTGGTACTAAGTTTCTATCCAGAACCTCTTGTGCATTATTTCGTGAAAAATAAGTCGACCTAATCATGCCGCTAATTGGGCCACAATCTCTTGCAAGTCCCATGCCTACGTCAATAAAGGGTATTCTCAACTCGATTAAGAGGTTTATTATTTCAGATCGAGAAGCACCATTATCTACGCAAATGAAAGCAAAAGTAACGCCACACAATTCATCGGTTGAGTCCGAGACTATATATTTTGAATTAATATTAAGTCCCATACGGAAGTTATCATATCTGTTCTGGTATACCTCAGCTTTGTTTTTACCAAGTTCATCAGTGTTTAGTTTTCCAGGCGAACGGAAAGCATTATGGATATTAAAGTCATCTAAGTCAAAACCTCTTATTTCTTTTACGGGGGTTTTTACTAGGAGATCGAGAAGGTATGACCCTGTTCCTCCTAATCCAATTATTGCAACAACCTCTTCCTTAAAAATTGAAGAAAGGTCTCCGATTTCGGCTCTGCTCGTTAATGTATCTCTTAACTTGAAAACGGAATTCCCAGATTCTTCAACAACTCTAAAGGTAAATGGAGTGACATCATATAATGTCATTGCTGGTCCTGAAATGATTGTTACATAACTTTCAATCTTCTCATAAAAATCCGTGAAACCTTGGGTGGGTTTGTTTGAGAATGATCTTTGTACAACTAAGTCTTGTGAGGATAATGCTAACGAAGTTGCACCTCCTCCTAAATTTTGGATGTAACTTCCATCTATTTGACATGGTTGTGATCCACAGAAAAATATCTGATGATCTTCTAGCTTAATATGTTCAGTGTCAATGAATACAATTTTTGTGACAATGGCGCCTATTGCAAGATTTTTGTTTTCGTCTAAATAGGGAATGTCACGAACAACCAAAAAGTTATTATCAATAGAAAGTGCATATCCTTTTTCAAGCAAACATTTGATGTCTTGATTATGCTTTGCTAATGTATATATCGTTTCCATCTTATGATTGCCCAGTATGTTTAATCTTAAAGTTCATACCTTCTTTAACTTTAACAACGGCTCCTGGGGATAGAATACCTTCTGGCTTATGTCCTTGCCCTTTGGTGTAAGTTACGGAATATGTCCTTTCTGGATGCTGAGGAAAGTCAGGAAATGTCAATGTAACAACATGGTCGTAGCTGATTTCATCCTTCTCCACTGTGAAAGGTGTTGCATTTACAATAATGGTAACCGATTTGACTTTTTCGTTCTTTGATTCTGAATTCATTTTCTTGTTTTTGTAGGGTGAATACTTGATATCAGTACAAAGAAAATGAATCATCACGCAATGGAACTTCGTGATGTGAAATTTTTTTGAATTATTGATAAAGTTTTGAAACTAAGGCGCTTTTTATTTTCATTTCTTCAACAATTTCAGGTGGTGATATTACTTTGACGCTGTCACCGTATCCAAAAATTTTCTCGTAAAATTCCCAGGAGGGTTTTACCATTACCGATATTCTAAACTCCTTATCGTCATCAACCAAAATTTCTTGACTATGATGAATCTTTAATGTTTTTAAATAATTTCCTTGGTAGGGGGTAAATGATAATATTACCAATATTGGCTTTTCTCTTGTGACAGTAATACCAAATGAGTACATAAAATATTTGTCAAAATCGAAGTCGATCCTTGTAAATTTGATATCAAGTATTTTAAGCGACTTAATTCTGTCTAATGCATAGGTTACTGGATGCTCATGTCCTTTCACCTTTCCAACTATATACCATCTTTGTCTATCTTCCTTCAATATATATGGTTCAAGTTTCGTAAGTTTATATGCAAATTCTCCAAATTTCTGATATTTGAATTCAATCATGCTGTCACTATCTATTGCCTTAACAATAATTGGAATCAATTCACTTCCTGATAACTTTTGTGTATTTTCAGTTTGAACTATAAGTTTTGCATGTTCTTTTGATGAAATGCCTTTTCTAATTGTTACAGCGTCAAGAACTTTCTCTATTGCATTTCTAAAATCTTCAAAAACTTCGTATTCTTTATATTGATTTATGGTTTTTGCATAAAACATCAAGGCGGCAATGTCCCCTTCTTTTAATCCAAATGCCTTAATGGTATAACTCCTGTCTGAATAATAATATGCTTTCTCAGTATTATTATACTCTATTGGAGCAAGATATCCAAGAAGGGGGTCATTCTTCATTGCATTAATATCCTCATTGATCATCCTTTCTGAAACGTTTATGGATAATTCTTCTTCAATAATTTCTTTAAGCTCTTTTGTCTTAACCCAATTTTTCCTCCCAAGTTCTCGATCAATAACTTGATATCTACCAAACGGATGTTTTGATATTGCCATAATACTTAAAGTGCTTTTATTCAATAGTCTAGGACTATATAATAATCCATGACATTGGTAAAGAAAGTCCTTTTCCCTTATTGTATGTCATACGCTTATTGTTTATTAAACGTAAGACACATTATGAAGCAAGTAAAACTAGCAAATTAATATTACATTTAAAAAATAAAAATAATATGGAGTGTCGTAGCCATTATAATAGTTGATATTCCATAGGTTTTTTAAACTTATATGCAATTCAGTTTTTCGTTAAGTCTTTTCATATCTTCAACCATCCGTTCTTCACTTATAGCATTATAATGTGCCATAGTTACACTAAGACTGCTGTGTCCCAGTAACTTTGATACCATATCAATTGGTAAACCCATCCTGAGAGCCAGGTTGCAAAAGCTTTTTCTTCCCACATGTGAAGATAGTGTTTTACCGATTCCGCATTGATCAGCAATTTCCTTTAGGTAGCTGTTGTATTTCTGATTTGACAACATAGGTAGGAAAGGGGAGGGCTTTTGTTTGTTTGTCGGCTTGAGATGCTGGAGCTCTTCAATTAATTGGTAAGCCTGGGGAAGCAAAACAATTCGTAATTGTTTTTTTGTTTTCTGACGGACCATAGTTAACCAGTGGATGTCATCTTCACCTGTAAACACGTGTTCTTTTCTAAGGTTCTCAAGTTCTTTGAAAGATAACCCACAGTAGCAGCTAAGCAAAAAGATCTTTTTGACTTGTTCCAACCTGGGTGAACTGAATTCTTTCTCTTCAATCCGTTTGATCTCCTCAACGGTTAGATAGACCAAATTCGGTTTGTCTTGTCTGATTGAAAATTGACCGAATGGAAAGTGGTTGAGATAACCTTTGTTCATGGAGACGTGAATAACCTTACTGAGCCGCTGATAATGCTTGTAGACGGTGTTATTAGAATTGTCATACTTAGACTTGAGCCAGGCAGAAAAATTTGTGATGAAACTGTAATCTAGTTCGTACAGGTATAGATATTCACGTTTATATTGGTAATGGATAAATTCATTTACACGATCAAAAGTGTTTTTATATTTGAATATAGTTGGTTGGCAGTATTCTTTTCCTTTTAGTTTTTGCATGTAGGCCAGGAATTCTTCAAAAGCATGTTGAACCGTTATTTCACGAACCATGCCATGTACCAACTTGTCTTTGATGGTATGCGCATTAAAGGGTTCACCACTCATAAGAAGTTCATTAAAGATGTTCATCGCTCTGGTACGTATAGCTACAAGTTTTGCATTTCCAAGGTTGGCTTCATCGCTTTTACCTTTGATGCGTTGAGCTTTTTTGTCCCACTGAGAAATTGTTATTTCTACTCCTATGGAATACTGACAATTAACTCCGTTGTAAGAGATGTTTAAATAGACAGGTGTTTTGCCATTTGATGTTTTTTGTGAAGGTCGTACCCAAAAATTCAGATTTACACTCATTTTTTCAAAATTTTTATGATTAATAAATTATTGAATGTCTGAGTGTTACAAAGGAATTACTGCGTTGAAATTGCACAATTTGGATAAGGGTCAAAAAATATCCGTGATTTACGCAGCGCCAATACTGAAAATCCTTTCTGATGAAAATTGTTCGGACGATATAATTGGCAGAATATTTTCGCATTAATATTGAGCCATTTAGACTCATTATCAGAGGGTTGAGAGCCCTTGTGCGATACAAAAAAGGCACTAGATCCAGGCTTTTAAAACCTTGAAATAGTGCCAGTTGTGGAGATGGAGGGAGTCGAACCCTCGTCCAAACGGTGAACCAATACGCTTTCTACATGCTTATCTTCGCCTAAGTTTTCGTGCCTGAACTGGACCGAAGCCACCTATTCAAGCCTTATTCCGTTAAGTTTCGGCGTTCATTCCGGACAGATGAATACCTATTCCCGATATTGCTGCACCACCGATTCCCTTAAGCTTCAGGACGGGAGCTGGGGGTGATGTCACGTCCCTGCCACTATGGCAAGGATTAAGCTATAATCTACTGTACTTCGATTAAGCAGCGAGAGCGTAGTTGTTTTCGCCAGTTATTGTTTTTAATTCTGAGATTAGAGTGCGTAGAATCGAGGCACTGCATGCTTACATACCTGTCCTGACCGCTGTCAAAACCAGACATCCCCATGATTTTTAAACCATTGTGCGGCTAATCAGCATAGACTGATTAACCGCGCAAAGATAGGAATTAATTGGGTGAAAACGAGCGGAGTGGCACAATTATTTTGCGTAGGCCACAGAGCGGGTTTCACGAATAACTGTGATCTTGACTTGACCGGGATAGGTCATCTCGTCCTGAATTTTCTTGGCAATGTCGGCAGAAAGTTGCTCGGTTTCCTTGTCATCGATCTTATCGGCTCCGACAATGACGCGAAGTTCACGGCCGGCCTGGATGGCATAGGTTTTAAGAACACCAGGATAGGAGAGTGCCAGCTGTTCGAGATCATTCAACCGTTTGATGTAGGCTTCGACGATTTCGCGACGGGCACCTGGACGGGCACCGGAAATGGCATCACAGACCTGGACGATCGGAGCCAGCAGGGTCTGCATTTCACATTCGTCGTGGTGAGCGCCGATGGCATTGCAGATCTCCGGTTTTTCCTTGAATTTTTCGGCCATTTTCATGCCAAGAAGGGCATGGGGCAATTCCGGTTCGTCATCGGGTACTTTGCCGATATCATGTAGCAAACCGGCGCGGCGGGCTTTTTTAGGATTCAGGCCTAACTCGGATGCCATGGTGGCACAGAGGTTGGCTGTTTCACGGGCATGTTGCAACAGGTTTTGTCCGTAGGAAGAACGGTATTTCATTCGGCCGACCATACGGATCAGTTCAGGATGAAGACCGTGGACACCCAGGTCGATGGTGGTGCGTTTGCCGGTTTCGACGATTTCGTCTTCGACCTGTTTGCGGACTTTAGCCACCACTTCTTCGATGCGGGCCGGGTGGATACGGCCGTCGGTTACCAGCTGGTGCAAGGCCAGGCGGGCGACTTCACGACGCACCGGATCAAATCCGGAAATGACGATGGCTTCAGGTGTATCGTCCACAATGATCTCGACCCCGGTGGCAGCTTCGAGGGCACGGATGTTACGGCCTTCGCGACCGATGATGCGGCCTTTGATTTCATCGGAATCGATGTGAAACACGGTTACGGCGTTTTCAATGGCTGTTTCAGTGGCAACACGCTGAATGGTCTGGACGACGATGCGCTTGGCTTCTTTGTTTGCCTGCAACTTGGCGTCGTCCATGATTTCGTTGATGTAGGAGGCCGCCTCGGTTTTGGCTTCTTCCTGCAGTGATTGGATGAGCCGGTTTTTGGCTTCTTCGGCAGAGAGGCCCGACAAGGCTTCCAGGCGATCAACTTCCTGTTTGTGCAGTTTGTCCATTTCCGCCTTTTTCTTTTCGACGGCTTCAATCTGGGCGTCCAGACTTTCCTTGGTTGAGGTTACTTCGTTTTTTTTGCGTTGTAACTCTTCCACCCGTTGGTTGATTTGAAGCTCCCGCTGTTTGAGTTTGGATTCCATTGCCTGAATGCGGGCATTCCGCTGGTTCACCTGTTTTTCCAGGTCTCCTTTCAGGGAAATGAATTTCTCCTTTACCTCAATCATTTTATTTTTACGGATGACTTCTGCCTGCGCTTCTGCATCTTTTATGATGTTCTTGTATCGGGTGTTGAAGATGAACCGGATTCCGATCCAGGATGCAACGCCACCCAGCAAAAACATACCTATGATAGTCAATATATCCATATAAGATTGTTTTTAAGGTATTATAAAAAAATGAACGCACCACAACAACCAGGTGACCCCGATTGAATGTAGTGCGGTATATTGATTTCCCAACGACTATTTTTCTATTTCAGAAATTCCTCCAGCTCCTTGTTCAATTGCAGGATGCTTTTGCTATAAACTGTACTGTCAGCCAACTGTGATGTCTTAATGGCTTCTATGGCAATCTGACAGGCTGTCATAGCTAAGAGATCTTTCAACTCCAGACCCGAATCATCCATATTGAAATGATTCCGGTACTGGGCTAATTTATCGTTTACCAACCGGGCAGCAGCTCGTACTATCTCTTCATCGCTGCGTTTGATTTTCAGCGGATAATACTTGTCTGCAATGCAGAGGTTGATCGTGAATGTTTCGTCCATTGTCCTTATTCGTTAATAAGTGCAATGCATTTATCAATTTCCCGCACTAATCCTGACAATTTCTGCTGGGCTCCTTTCACATCCGTATGGTTGAAAGAGACCATTTTAGCAAGTTTCAAATTGTCGTAATTGGTAGTTAAATTACGGACGGATTCTTCGCTTTTTTTAAGAGCGGTTTCTTTTTTTTCAAGCTCAAGAATAAGGCTTTTATTCTCTTCCCTGAGTGAGGAACAGAGTAACATCAATTGCCTGATCCTGGTTTCAAAATTGGTCAGTGTTTTTTGCTGTTCATCCGTCATTTTTTCTACCAATTTGTAGACAAAAATACAGTTTAGTTCTCCGAAATACAAATTTTTAGGTTCTTTTTTAATCAATATATTAAAATGATACTAAACAATATCGTTTTCTGCAAAAAATGGAT
>JAUZOU010000133.1 GCA_030706285.1 Bacteroidota bacterium | reverse complement strand
GAGGGTGAATCAACGCCCAAAAGTAGTGAATTTTACCATCACAAACGCATAGAATCGATTTGAATTTGAAAAATGCAACGTTTTTAATTCTATTAAAAAAGAGTGTATCTTTGCAGGACAACTAAAAATTGAACCTCATGACTTTTAGCGAGCTAGCAAACAAGTTATTCCTTGAATCAACGAAAGCTTACCATGTAGCTGACAATGTGGACGCCTCCATGCCGACAGCCTATACGTCTGGAACGATTGAATATGATCTGTTCAGGAAAAACTGGATTGATACCGTACAATGGCATCTCGAAGATATCATACGTCGACCGGATATTGACCTGTCTGAGGCGCTGGCAATCAAGCGGCGTATCGATGCCTCCAATCAGGACCGGACGGATTTGGTCGAACGCATTGATACTTATTTTTATGAGAAATTTCATGGGGTCAAAGCGCTACCCGGTGCCGTCATCAATACAGAAACGCCAGCATGGGCCGTCGATCGTTTATCCATCCTGATTGAAAAAATCTGGCACATGCGGGTTGAAACAGAACGGATGGATGCAACCCCTGAGCACGTGTCAGCCTGTAAACAAAAATTGATGATTCTATTGGAACAGCAAAAAGATCTTTCTTCAGCCATAGACCAGCTACTGGCAGACATAGAAGCTGGCCGCCGGATTATGAAAGTCTACAAGCAGATGAAGATGTACAACGATCCATCGTTGAATCCTGCTCTGTACCAGTCAAAATAAGATGGCGACCATATTGATCACTCGGTTTTCCGCACTAGGTGATGTCGCTATTTCAGTCCCGTTGGTGCGTGCGCTGGCTAACAGTTATCCCGGGTGTACCTTTATAATGGTTTCGCAGCCATCCATGGCAGGGCTCTTTGAAGACTGTCCATCAAACTTGCTGTTTATACCGGCCCGGATCCGGGATAAGCACAAAGGTATTTCAGGTCTGTATCAGTTGTATAAAGAGCTCAGTGTAAGGCACATCGATCTCATTTGCGATATACATGACGTACACAGAAGTCGCATTCTGTGTCTGTTCTTTGCCTGGAAGCGGATTCCTATTTACCGCATCAATAAAGAACGGGCTAAACGCCGGTTGCTTACCAGGCAGAAGCATAAAGTACTGACCCCATTGAAGACGTCATTTCAACGCTATCTGGAGGTCTTTGAAAAAGCCGGTTTCGTGATCCGTGAAGAAGACATTTTCGCACAGATGCCCCGACCTGACAGCAGCTTAGATGAAATCGAAAAAAAATATGGCCGCAAAACTGGTTGTTGGTTGGGTATTGCTCCGTTTGCGCGTCATACAGGCAAAAGTTATCCATTCGAACGGATGAAGGAGGTCATAGCTCATTTTGCAATGGATGAACGATACAACGTATTTCTGTTCGGCGGTGGAGAAAAAGAACGGTCGTTAATGGCCGGACTGAAGCAAGTTTATCCAACCATTCATGTACCTGATACCAGGAACCTGAACGAAGACATCTACCTGATGAATTGCCTGGATATTCTGGTAACGATGGATTCTGCCAATATGCACCTGGGTGCATTGGCGAACACAACAGTTGTATCGATCTGGGGTGCCACTCATCCGTACGCCGGCTTCTCGGGCTTATTTCAGCAGGCATCCAATCAACTGCAGATCGATATGCTTTGCAGACCATGTTCCATCTATGGGAACAAACCGTGTTTCAGAAACGATTACGCGTGTCTGAATGGTATTTCACCCGCTCTGATCATTCAGAAAATTGAAACCTTGTCCGGCTTATGAAAACACAAGTCAATCCAGCCTTTTCAACCATTTCTTCCTTTCTCGACTGCTTCCCTGACCGGTTTGACAAGGATGGTACGACCATCTATAAGGTGAGAAATGAAATCAAGGTGTTTGAAGTAGATGGATGGCTGTTGAATGTGAAAAGTTATCGGATACCGATCTTTTTCAATCGGATTGTTTATACTTTTTTCCGTCAGTCAAAGGCACGCCGGGCTTTTAAAAATGCAGCCAAACTTATCGAACTGGGATTTGACACGCCGACGCCCGTTGCTTGCATTGAACTGCTTTCAAAAGGGTTGCTGGAACGTTCTTTCTTTGTTTCTTTGCAATGTCCTTATCCTCATTTGCTGTGGGAATTGGCCAACTCATTTGATCCTGTTTGCCATAAACCCATTGTCGAAGCCTTTGGACAATATGTCGGGCAGATGCATGAGGCAGGGATTTGCCACAAAGACCTTTCTCCTGGAAATGTCTTGTTTGAAAGCGATGCAACTGGAATCCACTTTAGTCTGGTTGACCTGAACCGGATGAAATTTTGCAGGATGGATTTGAGGAAAGGCTGTAAAAATTTGGAGCGGCTGCGAGGGAATGAGACCTTCTTCAGACTGTTGGCAGACTCCTATGCGCGTAGCCGGCATTTCGACAGCAAGGAATGTTACCGGTTGATCCATGATTGCCAATCCCGCAGTGTCAAAAAGTTTGCCCGTAAATCGAAGCATAAGAAATGGCGCCGCCGCATCAAAAAGTGGTTGTCTTTCTCGGAAAAATAAGGGTAATGGGCTTTTTCTTCAACCTCATCCAGGTCATTTTAGACCAAAAGCCGAAACGGCTCAACTCCACGGCAAGCACCTCGTTATGCCCCATATAAGTCTTAAAAATCTGTTTGCACGTTTCGTTTGAATAGCCTGACCGGATCAGGTTTTTTAGAAAAACGCGTGTCATATACTGATATTCCACTTGCCTGATTTCCTTATCAGGAATAGCTATCAGTGAAGCCGGCAATTGTTCGTGCCATTTTGCACAAAACAACAGGATACTGGCCACCCATTTTTCATCATGATGTCCTTTGGAATAATGGACCAGCAGGATGTCATTGATCGCCTTATTCCTGAATCCTTTGACATAGGCCTGCATGGAAATGTCCAGATCGTAGGCATGAAAGCCCTTGAAGGTCACCTCGTCAAACCGGATCTGCTCGAAAAGTGCTTTTCTGGCACAAAGGAACATTCCATCAAGTCCGATGACTTGTTTTTCATGGTTTTTGTCATAGCCGGAGGATGCCATCAACTTGGGCTTTTTATGGCCCTTGTCTGATTGAAGCAGATAGGTGGTCTTTCCGTACAAGCTCCAGGAAGCAGGAATACCTGGTTGATAAGGGCTGCCGCTTAGTCCGATGAGACCGCAGGATGGATCTTCAAGATGCCTGCAAACTAGTTTTCCCCAATCAACCGTTAAAAAGGAGATGTCTTCATGAACAAAACATAAGTTTGGATACTGACTGAGCTCAATGCCTTTGTTGTATGCGGATAAGATGGAGAAGGCATTGGCGGAATTGTCCAGTACGATCAGTTCATAAGGGACACCGATTGAATCCCGGATGTTGTTCTTCAATTCATCGGTAATAGCTGGTCTTTTAGAGCAGATAATGATTGAGATCATATTGGAATCGAATCAGATTGAAAGGACCGGACGTTGGATGATACGTTGTCTCCAGCCGCTTGTTCACAAAGGTTCATCATAGAATTGTTCTATCTTGAGTTTCTCCGATTTGGTGGTCCGGGAAGTCTGCTGTCGAGAGGCTTCCTGTATTTTTGTCAATGCCGTAGGGCGTATAGGTGACGTTATTGTCGTTGTTTTCCTTCAGCAAGTTCAGGTTGGGCTGGTACATGAGGTCGAACCTTGGATGTGCAATGTGATAAACCGTCAGGAGGTGCTTTTTGGACAATGTTTTGATACCGGCTCTTAATAAACGGGCATTAAGGTCGGTGTCTTCGCCGGTTCCAGGGTGCTTGTATCTTTCATCAAAGCCATTGACAAGGAGGATATCCGCTTTGTGTATCGAGAAATTACATCCCAGAATGCCTTTTTCTTTATCCTTGATCAGGAGCTTGCGTAGAAAAGGCCGTTTAATCCGGATGGCGTTTTCAACTTGCAGGTTTTTCTGAAAAAGACTGGCAACTACTAATTTTAGCCATAGCAGCCGTTCAAAACGACCGGTTCTGAGACTTTCTGTTGTAAGTGTACCGGACAGGTGCCTGGTCAGTTGAACTCGTCGCCCGGTGAGTACAATGCCTTTTTGCCGGTGCCCATAGTGCTCTTCGACAAAGCAACGGTGAGGAATGCAGTCTCCATCGATGAAAATAAGGTAGTCTCCTTGGCTAGACCGGATGGCTTCGTTGAGGCTGCTGTTTTTTTGCCAGCCACAGTCTTCATGCCAACAATGACGGACGCCAAATGGCGCTTGCCTGATAAGCTGGTGCACTTTTTCAACCACTTCAGCACAGGATCCGTCGTCGGCAACGATGACTTCAAAATTCTGCAGTGTCTGCCTTTCCAGCGCTGTGAAAATGATTCGAAGCAACTCAATGTTGTTATAAAACGAAATGATGAGGCTAACAGGCTGTTTCACTATGGACTGATTTATAAAAGAGATTGATAAACAGAGAACAGTGCTTTTGAAATGGCTTCGTCTGAAAATTGTTGCGCATGGATCAGCCCTCCTTTAATCATGTTGTTGCGCTTTTCCTGGTTGCCGAGCAGCTCTTTCAACACGTCAGCTAACTCTTCGGCGTTGGCTGGATCGACATAACGTGTGGCTGGACCTCCCGTTTCAGCAAAGCAGCTACCTTTGGAGGTAATGACCGGGATGCGTGAATTCAAGGCTTCCAGGATGGGGATTCCAAATCCTTCAAGTTGAGAGGGATAAACGAATAAGGTTGACAGCTGATAGATGGCGGGAAGATCAAGGGTCGGCACATCGGTCAGAAAAAGGACGGAGGTCTCTAGCTGCTTCTTTTTAATCAGGGCCTTCAGCTCATGAATATAATCCGTTTGCGTCCCAACAATGACCAAAGGTATGTTCAGTTTTCCACAGGCAAGCGCTTTTATGATTAACGCCTGGTTTTTCCTTGTTTCTATCGTGCCTACGTTCAGGAGGAATGCCTCCGGAAGTCCGTATTTCTCTTTAACAAGGCGCTTGGTTTCGTTATCAGCTGTTTGGCAAAAAATCGGGCTACAACCTTGATAGACAACTTCAATTTTCTTTTCGTCCACATGGGCAAGCTCGATCAGGTCTGTTTTCGTCTGCTCGCTAATGGCTATGACTTTGTCGGCTACACGGCAGCTTCTCAGATATTTGCTTTTATACAGGTTTCTGTCAATCAAGCTGTACAGCTGCGGAGATTTCAGGAAGATAACATCATGCATCGTGACGACTGTCCTGGCTTTGGTTTTTTCGATGCCTACGGGAAGTTCGTGGCTTAATCCGTGAAAGATATCCAGTTGCAAGTGATTGATGTCTGCACATTCCCCGTAAGTTCGCCAAAGAGTTGAGTTAATGCAGGATAGCCGGTTGACAGGCTTGACAACCCGGCAATTCGGGCCAATCGTGACGGGAAGTGCGTTTGCTGTTTTTGGCGTGAACAGAAAATACTCATTGGTTGGTTGAAGAGTAGACAGGATGCGTATGGTGTCACGGCTGTAGTTCCCTAAACCACGCCTGTTATAGAAAAAACGCTTGGCATCAAATCCGATCTTCATCATTTCTCCTTAACTGTTTGTGTCAGGAAAGCTGTTACCTGCTTCTTGTTTTTTTCGAAGTCGAAACGGTCACATACAAGGCTGTAACCGTTTTCCCCCATTCTCTTTCGTAAGGATGGCTGCCGGATCAATCTGATAATGGCGTCGGCAAAAGCGTCCTTGTCATCCCAGTCAACCAAAAAACCATTTTCGTTGGGAAAAACCAATTCGGCGTTACTGCTCACCTTAAAGGCGACCAATGGTTTGCCGGCCAGCATGGCTTCGGCCAATACGTAGCCGAACCCTTCCCAGCGTGATGTCAAAGCAAAGATGTCGATGCCTTTCATGAAAGCTTCGGGATCGTTTACCAATCCTGTAAACTCGACCATCTGAGTCAAGCCGTTTGCCTGGACTTTCTGTTGCAGTTCGTTCATCAGGGCCCCTTCTCCGCCTATGCGGAACAAACAACGGATGTCTCTGTCTCTGAGTATTTTCGCAATGTCAATCAGAATGTCCTGTCCTTTCTGATAAACCAGTCTGCCCAGATTTCCGATGACTGGTATTTCAGACTGCGTTTCTTCAGTCGAAAGGTCGTGTATGGCAATACCGTTGTAGATGACTTTGATCTTATCTGCCGGGAACAAGTTGGGATTATTCTGCAGAATAGTCCTTTTAGTCGCCTCTGAGTTGGCCAGCATATGGGTAAGACAGTGGCCATACAAGAAACGGTTGATAAGGGTGTTTTTAATCGGGATAGCGCTGCCACGCCGGTAGACAATCGCCGGGATGCCGGCCAATCTGGCCATTGGAGCAGCCAACTTCAGGTCTTTGGAAAAATTCATGACAAGAACATCGAATCCATTGACTTTAAAGAAGCGGTAAATCGCATTTGTCTTGAATGGATTCAAAAAGCCCAGATTGCCAGCAGAAAATGGATAGCATGAGAGCCCGCTTTTCTGTGCACGGATGAGAAATTCGCCTTTTCTATCGGCTATGACATGCACGTCATGACCTTCGTCACGTAAGGCCAGTGCATGGTCAAGATGCCATTTCTCTCCGCCACCCCAGGTTTTTGCAAGGTTCATTAAACATATTTTCATCCTATGTGCTATGACTTTAGAACGATGGAATCTTCCGGATATCTATTTTTGACCAACAGCTCATTTGCGTCCGAAATCTGCCGGAATCTCCCCCCAGAGGGATGTTTCCCATTTCAGTACAGGTATGGCATATTCATGGGTTTCCAGCCAACTTTCTGCTCGCTCGATCAAATCGAAAATCGGAGCATTGGTCGATTTGGGTTCCAGTTTGGTGTTGCATTTTTTCTTTCGCACCCAGGTGATAGCGTTTGCACTGTCTGAATAAATCGGGAAATTGGTATGCCTGGATGTTTGGAGAGCCAGCGCATGGACAATTGCCAAAAACTCACCGATGTTGTTCGTCCCATCTTCAAAAGGCCCTAAGTGAAAAATCTCCTGGCCGGTGCGAGGGTAAACGCCACGGTACTCCATTTGCCCGGGATTTCCGCTACATGCCGCATCGACAGTCAGGAAGTCTCCTGCCGGTCTTTGGCTTCCCTGTGGGGTTTTCTTACTTCCTTGTTTCTGTATCGTCCATTTGCATCCGGCTGAAAAGGCTTTTTTGGCTTCTTCTGCCGATTCAAAGGCTTTGTATCTGGCGTTTTCGAACCCTTCAACCTGAGCTTTGCAGGCTTCCCAATTACTGTAAATACCAGGGACACGTCCAGTCCAGACAACATATGTTTTTCCCTTTCCGGCCATAGGTGTCGCTGTAATACGTTAGTGTTGGTCTTTATGCGTTTGTTGAACGAAAGATTTCCGTTTGCCGCTAAATATTTCGTATTCCCTGAATTCGCAATCCAGTGGACCATTCATCAGCTTGATCTTTTTCGTAGGATGGAGCCCTATTTTGTCGAAACAATCCTCTCTGTAACTGAGAATCCAAGCTGTATATCCAGGGAAGGCATGTTTCAGCCGTTCTCCGATTTGTTCATATAAGCCTGTCAGATCGGCAGATGTGATGCGTTCCCCATAAGGCGGATTTGTTACCAGCAAACCGTTTTCAGGTGCTTGGGTAATCTTTTGGATGGGCTTCACTTCAAGCTGTATATATTTCGACAGGCTGGCGCTCTGTATGTTCTTCTCTGCGATTTTAATAGCGAGGGGAGAGATGTCGGAACCATAGATATGGAAATTAAAAGGCTTTTCTTCTCCTTCTTCTTCTTCCTGCATGATTGAATTGAAAAGAGGTTCATCAAAGTCGTTCCATTTTTC
>JAUZOU010000132.1 GCA_030706285.1 Bacteroidota bacterium | reverse complement strand
GATTTATTGTTTGGGTAAACACGACAAGTTTTCAAGTTGATCCTCAGTAACCGAGAATTTTCATCATCGACTTGTAGCTCTGCTCCTTTGCAAAAAGCTTCGTATAGTATTCTCCGTTTTCATCCAGGTCGATCAGTACCATTTTCGGCGCAGGTATCAGACAGTGCTGGATGCCTCCGTAACCGCTCAGGGACTCCTGATAAGCGCCGCAATGGAAGAACCCGATGTATTGTTCCTGATCCGGAATGATCTTCGGAAGGAAGACGGCATTGGAGTTTGCTTCCGAATTGTAATAATCTTCGCTGTCGCAGGTGAGTCCGCCAAGATGGACGCGTTGATATTCTGAATCCCAGTTGTTGATGGCCAGCTGAATGTAACGTTGGTCGATGGCCCAGGTGTCTGGCAGTGTCGTGATGAATGAACTGTCAATCATGTTCCAGAGCTCTCGGTCATTCTGCTGTTTCTGGTTGATGATGGAATAAAGCATGGCACCGCTTTCGCCAACAGTATAAGATCCGAATTCAGTAAAGATGTCAGGTTTTCTCACATTGTTCTGCTTGCAGATGCTCTTGATCTGGGAAATGATCTCCTCCGCCATGTATTCGTAATCGTAGTCGAAATCAAGCTGTACCTGGATCGGGAAGCCTCCGCCGATGTTGATGGTGTCAAGCTGCGGGCAAATTTGTTTTAGTTCGCAGTACAACCCCACGGCTTTAACCAATTCGTTCCAGTAGTATGCGGTGTCCTTAATGCCGGTGTTGATGAAAAAGTGGAGCATTTTCAGTTCAACCAGCGGATTGCCATTTATCTTTTCCAGATAGTACGGGATGATATCGCTATACCGGATGCCAAGGCGGGAGGTATAAAAATCGAATTTAGGCTCTTCTTCTGAGGCAATACGAAGGCCGACTTTCGTTTTCCTTTCGATGCCGTTCATCAGTAAATCCAGCTCGAATTTGTTGTCCAGAATGGGAATGGTATTCTCAAATCCATCATTAACAAGATGTTGGATGTTCTCAATGTATTGAGGCCGTTTAAATCCGTTGCAGATAATATATTTCGTTTTATCTATTTTGCCGCTCTCGAATAAAGCGTCAATAAGATTTATATCGAATGCGGATGATGTTTCCAGCGATACATTTTGCTTCAACACTTCGTCTAAAACAAAGGAAAAATGGGAGCTTTTTGTGCAGTAACAATAGTGATAATCTCCATCATATTCGGCTTTTGCCATCGCTACATTGAACATGCGCCTGCATCGTTGAATGTTTTGGCCGATCTTTGGTAAATAAAAGATTCTCAGTGGCGTACCATATTGTTTGATGATGTCCATCAAGGGAATGTTGAACCATTGGAGTTCATTGTCAATCAAGCTGAATTCCTCGTTCGGAAACTCAAACGACTGCTCGATCAGGTGGATGTATTTATTCTTCATAGCTGTCAAATTTTAATAAATCCAAGTGACTTGGATTGACTGATTTTGATCAATCCGAGTGACACGGATTTGCCCTACTTTAAAAATGGGAGACAAAAATACATAAAGTTTTAAAAGTAACGGGCTGTTTAACAGATAATTTTTGTTATCTGACAAGAATAATGCTGGCACTCTCCATTTGACCGATCAATGGTGGATTGATCTTGGTCAATTTGATTTTTACACTGATTAACTGTGGAAATGAGTCTTTCAGTTGCCGGCAAATGTTTTCGGCCAGATGTTCAAGTAATTTGCATGGAACCTTCATGGTTTGATCGACCACTTCATAAACGGATGCGTAGTTGATGGCGTCAGCTATGTTGTCAGAATGGCATGCTGCTGAGAAATCACCTTCGATCGTCAAATCGACGAAGAAAGTATTGCCGACTTTGTTTTCCTGCGCGTTAACGCCGTGGTAAGCATAAAATTGCATGCCTGTGAGCAATAGATGGTCCATGATGGTTCGTTTTTCTGAGCAGTTGTTTTGCGCAACCCGGCAAAGACGAATTTTATTCCGGCTATGCCTCATTGCTTAAAACGTTGACTTTTCTGCAAAGGTACATTTTTTGACCCTATTTTTATTTACCGGGCTTTCTTCAAGTAATTCAGGCTGCTGTTTTTTTATTTGGACTAATTTTTGTTCTTTTGCTAGACTAATCAGAACAATCATGGCAAAAGAAATCGTTACAAATGCTGGTACCATTTATAGTGTATTGACTGTCGATACGGCCATTGTCGGAAATATTGCGACAGACAATGATATCAGAATTGACGGAAGAGTGGAAGGTGATGTCGATTGCAAAGGTAAATTGGTTATGGGACCGCAGTCCTATATTAAAGGTAACATCAATTGCGTCAATGCCGAAGTACTGGGCCAAGTTGATGGCGATGTGACGGCTGTGGAAATGTTGACGTTACGAAGTCAGGCGGTAATCAATGGGGCTGTGAAAATGGCAACGTTGATGATAGAGCCGAATGCCAGGTTGAATGGGCTTTGCAGTATGAATGCCGAATGAGGGAACCAGCTGCCTGCTGTTTGTAAATATGCGCGAAACCGATCATAAAAAAGGCCGGGAAGAATTCATCTTCCTGGCCTTTTAAGTTGGAGTGGTATCGGGTTAGCCGCATTTTGAATGTCCGCAGTTGGTGCAATGCAGACAGCCTTCCTCATAAATAAGACTTTCACTGCCGCAGACAGGACAGATCTGACCTTTGGCGATGGTGCCGTTTGGCATGTATTTCTTGAGGGCGCGTTCAACGCCATTTTTCCAGGTATTGATGGATTCGCTGTCCAGATCCAATCCGGTGATGAGTTTCAACACCTGATCAATTGGCATGCCATAACGTAAGACACCGGAAATCAGCTTGGCATAATTCCAGTATTCGGAATTGAATTTTTCGGACAGCCCTTCAATCGTTGTCTTGTATCCGCGGCGGTTGGAGAATTGGAAGTCATAGCGTTTGGTTCCATCCTCATCAACATTTTTGATGATTTTACCTTGGACAACATTCTTAGGTACGACGATGCCGTCATCATCATCCTGAATACCAGTAAAGATTTCGTAGGGCCTCCCTTCGTTCAGGCCGATGAACGCAATCCATTTTTCTTTGTTGTTCTGGAACCGGACAACGTCTGCTTCCAGCTCTTTGGGCCGTTTCGGGGTATGCTGCGGGTAACAGATCAGTTTGCGTTCGTCTTTCTTTTCCTCGTCCTTTTTATCTCCTTCTTCTTTTTTGGATTCAGTGGTTGAAATCAGCACGCCGGATCTGGAACCTTCACGGTAAACGGTACATCCTTTGCAACCGCAGCGCCAGGCTTCGAGGTACAGCTGACCGACCAACTCTTCACTGACATCAGACGGTAAGTTGATGGTGACGCTGATGGAATGGTCCACCCATTTCTGGACGCGTCCCTGCATCCGGACTTTCTGCATCCAGTCGACATCGGCTGAAGTGGCTTTGTAATAGGGAGATTGACTGATGAGTTCTTCCAGCTCTTCCTGTTCATATTGTTTGGTTGTGGAAAAACCATTTACTTCCATCCAGGTTACGAATTTGTGATGGAACACAATGTATTCTTCAAAGCAATCGCCACTATCATCGATGTGATCGATGTGTGCATCCTGATCGTTCGGATTGATTTTGCGACGACGTTTGTAAACCAGGCTGAAGGCCGGTTCAATACCCGAGGTTGTCTGGCTCATCAGGCTGGTTGTTCCGGTCGGGGCTATGGTCAGACAGGCAATGTTGCGGCGGCCATATTTCCTCATTTCCTCCAAAAGAGCCGGGTCGGCTTCGGCGAGTCGTTTGATAAACGGATTGTTTTTTTCCCGTTCGGCATCGAAGATTTCGAACGCGCCACGGTCTTTGGCCAGGTTGACGGAAGACCGGTAGGCTTCAATGGCGAGGTATTGATGAATCTTTTCAGAGAAGTCGGAGGCTTTTTCCGTACCATAACGTAAACCAAGGGCGGCCAGCATATCGCCTTCGGCTGTTGTGCCGACACCTGTACGACGGCCTTTCAGGGTTTTTGACCTGATCTTTTCCCACAACTGGGTTTCGGTCAGTTTGATGTCGCCACCTTCAGGATCAGACTTGATTTTATCAAGGATGATATCGATCTTTTCCATTTCCAGGTCGATGATGTCATCCATGATGCGTTGAGCAACGGCTACGTGCTTTTTGAACAGGTCGAAATCAAAGGCAGCCTCCTTGGTAAATGGCTTTTTTACATAGGAGTACAGGTTGATGGCCAGTAAACGGCAACTGTCGTAAGGACACAAGGGAATTTCACCGCAAGGATTGGTTGAAACGGTACGGAAACCAAGATCGGCATAACAATCCGGAACCGATTCTTTCAGAATGGTATCCCAAAAAAGAACACCCGGTTCGGCTGACTGCCAGGCATTGTGTACGATCTTATTCCAAAGGGCGGTCGCATTGATTTCTTTGGTGAAAGTGGGATGATCGCAATAAACCGGATATTGTTGAACGTATGGCTTGTCGTTGGCTACGGCCTGCATGAACTCATTGGTGATTTTGACCGAAACATTGGCACCGGTTACTTTCCCTTCAGACATTTTGGCGTCGATGAAAGCTTCGGAATCCGGGTGTTGAATGGAAACACTAAGCATCAATGCGCCGCGACGGCCGTCCTGAGCAACTTCACGTGTTGAGTTGGAATAGCGTTCCATGAAGGGAACCAATCCGGTTGATGTCAGGGCTGAATTCTTTACAGGGGAGCCTTTCGGACGAATGTGTGAAAGATCATGACCGACACCTCCGCGGCGTTTCATGAGCTGAACTTGCTCTTCGTCAATCTTGATGATGGCACCATACGAGTCGGCTGCCCCGTCAACACCAATGACAAAGCAGTTGGACAGAGACCCGATCTGGTAGTTGTTCCCGATTCCGGTCATGGGACTTCCCTGCGGAATGATGTACTTGAAATGGTCAAATAACTTGAACAGTTCATCTTTGCTGATCGAATTGGGATAGTTCTTTTCGATACGGGCAATTTCTGAGGCCAACCGGTTGTGCATGTCGGAAGGATCCTTTTCGTACAGGTTTCCGAAAGAATCTTTCAACGCATACTTGTTGACCCAAACTCTTGCTGCCAGTTCATCCCCTTGAAAATAATCAAGTGATGCCTGAAAGGCTTCGTCGTTTGAATACGTTTTTTCCACTTTATCTGATTGTTGAGGTATATAATGAAAAATTGTTCAATGAAATGATTTTATAGTTGCAATGTTAGCTTATATATATGGTTCTGCAAAATGTTTTCTGTAAACAGATTGTTAATTGTAAAAATTTTTAAAAATAAAATTTAAATAGCAGATATTCAGCATATTGAAAAAAAGCGAAAGCTATGAAAATTTTCTTTTTTGAAAAGATTGAAGGCTTAATCAATGGAATTTGTTGTCTGGTTGGTAAATAATTATGAAATGAAGATGCAACACCCTTTTGATATAGAAAAAGCATAAACGGTTAGGCCTGAACAAACAACCTGCGTGGATTGTCTGCCATGTTTGTTATCTTTGCTTATCATTTTATGGGTCTATCCTATATTTTTCAGTTATCTATGAAACCATTCAATCTATGAACTCGATGACTACCAGACGAACGGTCCGATCGTATTCCGACCGGCCTGTCGAAGACGCCATGCTTCAGGATCTGCTGAATACAGCATTCAGGGCTTCCAATACCGGAAATATGCAGGTCTACAGTGTGGTTGTAACCCGCGATCCTGATCGTAAGAAGTTGCTGGCCCCGATGCACTTCAATCAGCCTCAGATCCTCCAGGCACCTGTCGTTCTCACTTTCTGTGCCGATTTAAACCGGTTGACCAAGTGGTGTCGCCAGAATAAAGCCAACCCAGGTTATGACAACATTCAATCTTTGACATTTGCAGCCATTGATACCATCATTGCTGCTCAGGCATTTTGTACGGCGGCAGAAGAAGAAGGCCTGGGTATTTGTTACCTTGGTACGACGACGTACAACGCGGAACAAATTGCTGAAGCACTTAAACTGCCCCAACTGGTGATCCCGATCACAACTATTACTGCCGGGTATCCCAAAGAACACGACCAATCACCGTTGCCAGACCGGCTGCCTTTGACGGGTATCGTACACGACGAAACCTATCAGGATTATACACCTGATGTCATTGGTCAGATTTATGCGTTGAAAGAATCGTTACCGGAAAGCCTGTCTTTCATTGAATTGAACAAGAAAGAAACCTTGGCTCAGATTTATACGGATATCCGTTATACGAAAGATGACAATGAACACTTTTCCAAAACCTGGATCGATGCCATCAGAAAGCAGGGCTTTCTGAAATGACAGACCGGCCCGGCCCGTCTGAATGATCCGGGATCAGTTTTGACAGTTGGTGCAGGCTAAAGACGTTATCTCTATTTTGCCTGTATCTGCTGTTCGATTTCTTCGACGCGGCTCTTGAATTTTTTATCGGTTTCAATCCAGTTCCCGACCGTTTTACAGGCGTGAAGGACAGTGGCATGATCGCGTTTGCCGATAATTTCTCCGATGAAGGAATAAGACTTATCTGTATATTTTCTGGACAGGTACATCGCAATCTGACGTGCCTGGGCTATTTCCTGCTTTTTGGATTTTGATTGCAGTATATCCGGGTTGATATCGAAGTATTTGCAGACTTCGTTTTCGATCAATTCGACGGAAATCTGCCGTTCGTCCATGGCTACGGCATTTGAAACAATGCGTTTGGCCAGATCCAGATCGACTTCTTTCTCATAAATGACAGAATGAGCCATCAACGAGACTACGATACCTTCCAGGTCACGGACATTTTCCGTGGCATGTCTGGCGATGTAGCTGATGACATCATCGCTGAAATGAAGACCATCCCGGAGCAGTTTGCTTTGGAGGATGGATACACGCAAGGCGTAGTCCGGCTTTTCTACTTCCGCCGTCAATCCCCATTTGAAACGGGTGAGCAAACGGTCTTCAATGCCGGAGATATCTTTCGGGGGACGGTCGCAGGTCAGTACCAGCTGTTTGCCATTCTGGTGCAGGTGGTTGAAAATGTGAAAAAACACATTTTGTGTTCCTGTTTTCCCTGCCAGTTCATGCACATCATCAATCAACAGTAAGTCGACACTTTGATAAAAATGGATAAAGTCATTGACCGTATTGTTGAGATAGGCTTGTGAATACTGAACCTGGAACAGGTGAGATGAAACGTAAAGAACCCTCAGGTTGCTGTTCTGCTGTATGGCTGCATTGCCGATGGCATGCAATAAATGCGTTTTTCCAACGCCTGATTTTCCGTGAATGAATAAAGGGTTGAAGACCGTTTTGCCAGGTTTCTCGGCGATCGAAACACCGGCCGTACGGGCAAGCATATTACTTTCCCCTCCGATAAAATTACCGAATGTCTGATTCGGATTCAACTGAGAATCCAGTTTGGCTGTGATAATCTGGTCAAAAGGATTTGACGGCATGGCCGGTCTGGTTGGGATACCGGTCAGCTTGTTTTCGACAACCTGATGTTTTTCGGCGGTCATTTGAACAGGAATATCAGCCATCATCACCTGGTACAATAACAAGGTGTTTTCTCCGGTGATGCGTTGAAGTGCTTTTCCAATCAGGTCTGCGTACTGATTTTCAAGTTGCTCGTAGAAAAAATGGCTTGGAACCTGGATCAACAATGCCTTGTTTTCATACTTTAATGGAACGACTGGAGCGAACCAGGTTGAATAACTGACTTCCGGCACATTATCTTTAATAATGGTCAAGCAATTGTTCCACAATATCTGATGGTCTAAAGGCATTATACAGGCTCGTTTTTTTTGGTTGGAATGCAAATTT
>JAUZOU010000131.1 GCA_030706285.1 Bacteroidota bacterium | reverse complement strand
GTTCTCATTTCTTTAAAGGATCAAACAACGTATAGTGCATACGCATGACCAACGTTCCCAGCCGTTTGTCATAGCCCATCACCGGAGATACGACCGTTAGTGTATTGGATTTCTGATTGTTAAGAAGGACTGTCGTATCCGATTTTAGCACAGGGCCCACTTCTTCGTCAGACAATGGCTGTCCCTGCATCAGTTTATCGGTTGAAATCAGAATCTTCCCGTCAGGTGACACCAATTGTATATATTGCATTCCAGACCCTTTCACCATGTCAGTCATCAGTAATTCCACCTGCTCCAGATTACCTCGTATCATTTCCGAACGGATACTCCAAACAATAGGCTTAGCCATTACCTTCAACATAACACCGTTATTATCCTGCAACGTCACATTAGCCGACTTGACCAAAGTTTTCTGCTCAAGATTTCCCTGTATGTCTTTCCAGCCATACACGATAAGAACAAGCAACAGTCCTGCCAATGCAGTCGTCAGCAACGGATGATGCTTCACAAACTTTTTAAAAGCAGCAGGCTTTTTTTCAGCCGTTACAGCTCCGGTCTCTTCTTTCACACCCGTCTGCGCAGGTTTTTTGTTTTCTTCGTTTGTCATGGTTTGTCCTACTATTAGATGATTAAACAATCTTCGGGACTCAACGGTGTGTAAGGTCCATCCTTGCACTCAAAAATAACCGATCCAGGCTCCAGCACCTCCAACGTATGCCACTGACCGGCAGGGATATTTACTCCAAATTGTCCATTCAATGGATCCAATACCTCATCCTCTGTGATATGCCCATCCTGGTTGTAAAAAAACATCCGGATCCGTCCCCTTATCAGAATATAGGTCTCATCCGTATGCCGGTGCCTGTGAACCGGCAACACACTGCCAGGTTCTATGGCGTTGAGCAAGCGCTGCGAAGGCGATCCGGCATTCGCATGGTAATTAAAGTTCATGCGGAGTCGAGTATTTTTCCGGGCCTCTTCAGAAACCTTGTCAAGCAAACTTGTATCAATCAATTGCATGCGTCATTCTGTTTAGTTGTCATCATATAAGAAAACCCGTCATCATACTATCGGAAATTACAGTATCAGAAACCAGCCATCATATGAAATACGGACATTCCAATAGTTAATAATAGTCTCATTCTAAAGGCCTAGATCCATTTGCATTAAACCCATTACCTGCCAATCGATGCTTGAGCAACTGTGCAATATAGTCAATTGAAGCCTGACCGGTCAAATAAAAAGGTGAAAATGAATGATTCATTTGATTCTCTATATAATGGGTATTTATAAAAGAAGCATTTGAACAATGGGGTTGAGTCGTTTCCACTGGCAACCTGTTCATCTCTGCATCTACCAATTGCTGAAAATCATCCGCCGTTTTAAGCAACGGAACATTCAGGTATTTATGCAGTTCCATCCCGTTACCTAGAGATTGGTCCAAAACATCCAAAATGCCCACTTGCTTGTGATAATAAAGCACTTCGGTGGCGATGCCGCTATTATGGGCCAGCAACACGTCGACAATATTCATGAAATCAGGGTATGGAATCCGAATAGGCAACACCGCCAAACCAAATTCATTGGTGATCCAGCTGTAATCGGTATCCGGATAAGTGGGATGCACCTTGACGACAAAGTTGTCTTCGTCCTTGCCATATTGTTGCCGGATGGCATGAAACAGCTTAACCAGTTTCAAATCATCGGCCTTGTCTGGACGGCTGAGGGCCAGGACTATGGTCTTACCGGATTTCAGTTGAAGTTGTTGTTTGATGCGGAAACGCTCTTCCTGTGTGAGCGTCAGCGTTTCTACGATAGGAGTCCCAGTGAGATGGATGCAGCTGTCTGGAACTCCGGAGGCAATTAATTGCAAACGAGCCATATCGCCCCAAACCCAGATTTCATCAGCATTAATGGGCGCAAATCCAACCGGTGGATTTATGACACCATGCTGAAGGGTAAAACTTGGTTTTTGCAACGATCGGGCTGCGGCAAACAAAGTACAGGAATCGTTGCCCCGGTCATAATCAGCACCGACTAATCGAAGGCCTTCCTGCTGAGTCAGTAACCACCTTAGGGATAATCCTTTAGCCAGTTGACGAATTAGAAACCACCAATACGCCCTTTGCTGGCTGGCGGATAGTTGCAGTGACTGCAAGATCGTACGAATAGCCATACGATGACGATACAGAAAATAGGTAATTTCAACGGATTCCTTCAGCCCTACATGATACAACACCCGGCCGGTTGACAGGTCTGTTTCGCCCTGCGGACCGATGATCAGCACCTTATTCGGTTCTGTACAGCCTTTTCGAATGGCTTTTTCCATCGCACAGTAATGCCGGTCGCGACCGGTTTTGAAATAAATCAGAGAAACATGATAGTTCTTCAGATAGCGACGTTTTCTGATGTGCTTAATCAGGTAACGGACCAGTTGCCAAATCTGTACAAGCAGCCGATGGTCAAAATCACCAATATATGTCCGGTCCAGATAATAGGATGAACAAATACCTAACGGAAGTCCTTTATACTGAAGACGGTTGAGGTCGACCTCGGCATGATGGTACTTATCAGCCGGAACCTGTATAGTTGGATTAGTCATCATTTTTAAGCGTTCTAAGAAACAGCAAACTCATAACTTGCTGAACAATAGTACCAAGCAACAGCCCTTTTGGGAAAATAGCCAGTTCAAAACCGCGCACACGATACGTTAGATAAACGTATACCGAACCGACCAGGGCTCCGGTCACCAGGGACACGAAATACCAGGTTTGCTTTTTAATCACATTGTAGATATTGTTCAGTGCCCCAAACGACTGGGCAGCTGGAACAAATAACATCCATCGGGCAGCTTCGACACCATTGATATATTTTGGCAACAGCCAGGAAATGACCGGCTGAATCAGCAAAGCTCCGATAATGGCGACAGACAGCATCAGGCCAAACTGAAAAAACAGGGGTTTGATGTTCGTTTTCAGGATGTACCGGACAGACTTTCCCTCACCCAGCATGATGGACATTCGGGGATAGATGACTTGCCCGAAAGAGGCAGGGATAACACCCATCATCCCTTGTATAATATTACATAAAGCATACAATCCGAAATTGAGTGCGCCGCCAATATTGAATATCAAGGTATTCATCACCGTCACCCAGATGGAGTTCACCTGACCGACGAGAAAAATGGGAAAACCTGTTCTGAATAGTTTTTTTAAATGGTCTATCTTATACTTAAAGGAAAGCTGGTAAGGTTTGTGTTTCATCAGCAAGTAGAACTCCAGCAAGGCCAGGAAGACACCTCTAAGCAGTAATCCGTACATGTGAAACAGGTAAACGAGCACAACCGAAACCAGGTTTCCGATACCGACATACACATTCTGTTTGGCCAGCGAATCAAAGTCGTTGTTCGTCCGATAGAGAGAGGTCAGAAACTGCTTGTTGAACAAATAGAGTCCTCCAATCAGAACGTATGACAAGTAAATGAAGCCGGTCAGCGTTTCCCCCCTGGAAAAATGAATCAGGCTGAACACCAGAAAGACCAATGCGGCTATACCGCATAGCAACGACGTCAGTACAAAACTCGATGAAGCCAGTTTCTTCGCATAGTCATCGTTTTTCCGACCCAATTCATATGGCAACTCCCGGTTCAGCCCGTTGAGGATACCGAAATGGCCCAGTAGTATATACCCCATATAGACGCCAACGCCTGTAAACTGACCATACAATGATGGTTCAAGTATCCTGACCACCAAAAAACCTGCCAACATGCCCAGAAAATTGGTCACGATCTGGGCTGATGAAAAACGAATCAGGACTTTACCAAAATCGCCGATCCTAAGCTTTCGAAAAAAAGAATTGAGTATAGAAGCCATTCGCTGTTTCTTTCTGAAAACTTATTCGATCAGGTCCCAAGACAGCGGAGTGCCTTTTTCTAAGTTTGTTGTCGCTTTCTTTCCCAGTACATTTGAAAGGCAGCGGGGAGGCAAGCCATTGGCCGGTCGGATGGAGCGGATGTTTTCCATTGTCAACGTTTCCCCTGCTTTTATGTCGCTGACAACAAACAGAGAGCGACCGAACAGCCGGTTTTGTTTCATCCGGTCGGTCAGTTCGTAACTGACCGTCCCCATGGCCTGTTCTGCCTGCCTGACGGCACGAACCATCTCGGTAAACGTCCGTTCATCGAGCGAAAAGGATGCATCAGGTCCCCCTATCGATTTATCAAGAATAAAATGCTTTTCGATGATACCAGCACCTAGAGAAACCGCTACGACTGGTGCTACGATACCGGTAGTATGATCTGATAACCCAACCTTGACATGGAAACGCCGTTTCATGTCCGGAAGCATCATCAGATTGGCCTCTTCGATAGGAGCCGGATAGGAAGAAGTGCATTTGAGCAAGGTAATATCGTTGTTGCCGGCTTTCCGACAAGTTTCAATGGCCAGTTCGATATCTTCCATTCCGGCTATTCCGGTAGATAAGATCATCGGCCGGCCTTTGGAGGCTGTGTAAGCAATGAGCGGAGTATCTTGTATTTCAAACGATGCAATCTTATAACAGGGAGGGGTAAAGGTTTCCAGAAAATCGACGGAACTTCTGTCGAACGGCGTCGAGAAACATAGTAATCCTTCTTCCCTGGCTGTTTTGAACAGGGTTTCGTGCCATTCCCATGGAGTATAGGCATCCTGATAGAGTTCATACAACGTTCTGCCTTCCCATATGGAACCATCCAGCACGTTGGTGAAATACTCATTCCGGCAATCAATGGTTAACGTGTCGGCTGTATACGTCTGTAGTTTGACAGCATCAGCTCCAGCTCGTCTGGCAGCTTTAATGGTTTCGACGGCAATATCAAGGCTGTGACCGTGATTGGCCGACAATTCGGCCACTACCAGCACATTGGAATTTGTTTTCTCGCTCATGCTTGGTCTATTTTTGGTCTATTAATGTAGTTGTCATCCGGCCAGTTTCTTTCTGAAACATCAGGTAAGTGACGGTTTCTATTTTTATATCCGGCAACCGGCTGAAAGATAAGGCTTCGAACACCTTTCCGGAAGCTTGATTGCCTGCCTTGACAAGGGCCGTTAACCGCCGGCAGGGTGGGACTTCAGGATTGGCTTTCGACCTGACTGAGGCAACCTCCTTAACCAACTGTTCAATACCAAGTTTGACGACCAATTTGCCGAGGCCCTGTCCACGAAAAGCAGCATCAACCGAATAGCCTATTGTATAACTCTGGCTATCGACCTCATAATCAAACCGAATTTGTCCGACCGGGGTCCCTGCCTGCTCAATGACAAACAAAAAGGTATCCGGTTGATTCAGCTTCCGGCGAAACCACCCGACGTGACTTTCATAAGCGATCGGAACCGTTTGGATGGAATTCTGCCGAACAGCCGCATCGTTTGCCCAATTGAAATAAAGATCAACATCGGCCGATCCGGCTTTTCGGACGGTATATGAAAATTCTTGTTCCAACTGTCGGAAGGCATTTAGCAAACGGTCGGCTTGACTGGAACTGATGAGAAATTCCGGACAGCCTGTGGCGTTCTCGCCCAGTACTGGTTGGCCAGCCTGCAAAAAAGGTTCATGTTGCCTACCAGCCAACAAGAATTTTTCTGGCTCGGTTTGCAATGTGGCCTCCAACAGCTGGAACCGGTCAACAATAGAGGGTTTCGCCATCCAATTGCCCACAGAGAGTATCCGCGGATCTTTACCGGTGACAGTTTTGTTCAATTCAATTTGGTTATCGACGTAATAGCCTGTTATAACAGGCATATTGCGTGACAACGATTCCAGCAGAATAGTGCTGCTGGAGACAATTCCGACATCGGCCGTATCCATGAGGCCGGCCAGTTGCTCAGCTGATGCATTCCGTACCCAGCTGACCCGTATAGAACCTTTATAGGCCTGCAACAAGGCCTGCAAAGCTGATTCATATTGATAGGCATTTCCTGTCACCACGGTGACCAAGTGTAACCGCTCCAATTGAAGGAGTTGTTGCAGGACGGTCATGGTCAGGTTATACGGATCTGAGCCGCCGAAGCAGATCAACACCGATTCAAAAGGATTTTTTCGGTGGTTTTCCGGGAGTGGTTTCAAAAAAGCCGGCCTTAAAAGGACACAGTCGAAACCGGTGAGTAACCTGGTGTATAGTTCGATTGAGAAGGCGCTGCCAGATGCCGGTATCTGACAAATGACCAGATCGGCCACATAATGTCTGTCGTGTATGTCGTCAATGCAAATCAATTTGCATCCTTTGTCTTTGATGGCTTGCTGATAATCTGTGGTAAAATAGTAATTATCAAGCACAACCACTTCATTTCCTGTAAGAAGATTCAGAAAAGCCTCAAAGTGAGTTGTTTCGCCTGCCGGCAGGTCAATGCGTTCCGGGCAAACCTGCGCAATAGCCTTTTTTTGATCGTCAGAAGGAGTACGAATGGCATAACAACACCGGAAATCGTTTTTCAGCCTCGCTGCCAAAGCCAGGGTACGTGTAAAATGACCCATGCCGATGACGGAATCGCCATCAGCCCGAAGAATGATCCGGCTTTGGGAGGTCAGGTCAGTGGTCATGATGAAGAAACTGATATTTCAATTCGGCCAGAGCCCAATCGGTCTCGGTATCGACGTCCTGTACTTCGGTTTCCGGCAAGACAATGGCACTGCCGTTCCGGCAAAAAAGTGTTTGCTCACGCAACAGCGCCTCTGTTTTCACCCAGTAAAACGAGCCGGAATCATGATAGGCAGGACTGAGGTCCTGGCTTCTGGTTTTCATATATTCCGGCCAAATCATCTGCAAACGGTTATCTGACGTCAACTCCAATGCCCGTTTGATTGGATAGGAAAACTCAACCACCGGACAAACGGAATCGTACTGTTTTTTCTGCACCAACAGGAACGCTTCTTCAAGGCGCCTGGCCGTAACCAACGGCGCTGTTGACAGCAAACAGCAAACCATATCAAACCGGTGATCCAGGCGAGCATATTGAGTCATCACTTCTTCCAGCACATCCGCCAGAGTGGCATAGTCACCGGCTGTTTCCCCGGAACGGAGAAATGGCACGCTGGCACCGTATTGTCTGGCAATGCCGGCTATTTCTTCTTCGTCAGTCGAGACCATCACTTCGTCAAATAACTGGCTATCCAAGGCCACCTGAATGGAATACGCCAGGATGGGTTTCCCTAGGAACAACTTGATGTTCTTGTGAGGAATCCGTTTACTGCCGCCCCTGGCTGGTATGATACAAATGCTGGACATGAAACTTGTGCTGAATGGATTTAACCAAAAACCGGTTACTTCGAATAAAATTCGTTAATGGTGTCGATGACGCGGGTTTGGTCTTCATCCGTTAGGGTTGGAAACATAGGGATACTGAGACAATGTCTATAATAATTCTCTGCCTGGGGCAGATCGCCTTCTTTCCAGCCGAACTGACGGTAATAGGGCATCAGATGGGCCGGAATATAATGGATTTGTACGAATATGTTGCATTCTCTCAGATACCGGAACAGATTCAGCCGGTCCTTGACTTCGATGACATACAGATGGTATGCATGTCCGTCAACAAATCCGGACTGGCCGAGTAACCATGGCTTGCCGGAAAAGGCCGATTCATACCGTTTGGCAATGACTTTACGGCGAGCAAGTCCTTCATCGGCCCTTTTGAGCTGACTACAGCCTAACGCTGCCTGGAAATCGGTGATGCGGTAGTTATAACCGAGCTGTTGCATTTCCATGTACCATCCTGGATACTCTGTTTCATGCTCGTAGCCTCCGGTTGCAAAGGTCAGGCTGTTGGTATAGGTATCGTCGCCTTTGGTGATGCCGTGCGAACGCAATCGATTCAGTTCCTTGTAACATTC
>JAUZOU010000130.1 GCA_030706285.1 Bacteroidota bacterium | reverse complement strand
TAACAACTTCTTTTTCCATAGCATACACCTAATTAAAAGTTTGACATCATATAAAAATCATACAGATCATTGTTTGATTTCAGTCAGTTCCGTGTACGACTGAAGTTTTCCATTTTTGTCATACGACTCGGTCCTGACAGTGCCAATACCTTTTGCATACCAATCCAGGGTACTGGTTTTCAGTTTAATGCCCATAGTCGTTGCTTGAACATTACTGGAAAATTTATAACACTTAAACGTACCAGCTTTGACAGTCTTTGTCTCTATGGATTCCACTTTCCGGTTGGTTACCTCAGCTGACATCTTCATGGTCATAAACCCCATATTCATCGCCATTGTGACAGTCGCATCAGGAAGTACATCTCCAGGTTTAGGATTGGCTGGCACTTCCAGGTTATTTCCTGTTACTTGAATGTCAGCAGGTACATCGCCAGTCTGTTTAAAGGCGGCTTTGTTAAGCAGGTTGCTCATATCAAAATAAATCTTGTCGCCTTTTTTCTTAACAATCAGCTCATCTTTGAAAACGGACTCATTTTTCTCGTCAGTCGATTCACAGACATAGGTGATATCCATATTGTCACCCTCCGTTTTTACATCCTTAATGGTGTATTTTACGGTATTGGTTTCCTTGTTTTTCTTGTCAAAAGTCTTGTAAATCAAGACTGTTCCTACCTTTGACGGAAAAAAAAGTTCTTCAGCAGTTGCGACTGCGGCAACGAACGACATAGCCATAAATAAAATCAGTGTTTTCATTTTCATTGTATTAAATGGTTAGTATAATGAAAAAACGCAATTCTGAGATGGCATAAACCAGGAAGATGTCCTGAAAAAATCCGTTATCCTCGTGACGACTGACAGTGGATAAAGATACATAAAAAAGTATTTAAAATACTGAAATAATTTAGTAGATTTGTGTATCAAATACACTTAAAATCATACAATAAACAGGCCTTAGCTAAGCGTCCGGGGCACGCAAAACTGCTGTTCAGTATAAACAAAAAGATGGACAGGCGTTTCCATAGGGCCTTCATGAAACACACAAATAGTAATCTTATGAAAAAATCAGTTCTGCTCTTATTGCCTATTCTTAGCTGTACGTTCCTGTATGCTCAAACAGGGAAAGAACTGCCGTTTCAGAAATGGGCACTGACTCCTCCGATGGGATGGAACAGCTGGGACTGTTACGGCCCTTCTGTCGTTGAAACTGAAGTAAAAGCCAATGCCGATTACATGGCAGCGCATCTGAAACAAGTTGGTTGGGAATACATCGTTGTGGATATCCGTTGGTATGTGGATAATCAAACCACGGGAACATATAATGCCTACAGCAACTCGACCTTCATCCTTGATAACTATGGCAGATATCTGCCTTCCCCTAAAAGGTTCCCTTCTTCAGTCAACGGGGCCGGATTCAAGCCATTGGCCGACTACGTCCACAGCAAAGGCCTGAAGTTTGGTATCCACATCATGCGGGGTGTTCCCAAAATGGCTGTCACCAACAAACTGCCCATTTTTGACGGAAACGGAAAAACAGCGGCGGATATCTATTCGACGGCCGATCAATGCACCTGGCTGGGAGACAATTATACCGTTCAGGCATCAAAGGAAGGTGCCCAAGCTTATTACAATTCTATTTTCGAATTATATGCGTCCTGGGGCGTCGATTTTGTCAAAGTCGATAACCTCTCCCGCCCTTACTATTCTGATGAAATTGAAATGATCCGGAAAGCCATCGATAAAGCGGGAAGGCCGATCGTACTGAGTATGTCGCCAGGGGAAACGCCGGTTGAAAAATACGAGCATGCCAGGACACACGCCAACATGTGGCGAACCGTCGATGATTTCTGGGATAACTGGAGCCAGCTCAATTATCAGTTCTCTGTCTGCGCTAAATGGGCGCCTTATATTTCGCCAGGGACCTGGCCGGATGCCGACATGTTACCGCTCGGGCATATCGCCATCCGGGGGGAACGTGGCGTGGATCGTCAGACCAACTTTACCAAGGATGAACAATATACGCTGATGACACTCTGGTCAATTTTCAAATCGCCCCTTATGTTCGGAGGTAATTTACCTGATAATAGCACATTTACTGATTCGCTGATCACCAACGACGAAATGCTCTACCTGCATAAACGTTGCGTCAATAACACGCAATGGTACAATCATGATGACAACATCGCCTGGAAGGCCGAAGATCCGGCTAATGGAGATCAGTTTTTGGCATTGTTCAACAATGGTGGTGATGGTTTCATCAACACAAAAAATGTATTATACCGTAGTGGTACAATCTCAAGACTTACAGACGGTTATGGTACAGTCATCGACATCACACTGCCCTTGGGGAGTAAAGAACTGTATCTGGTGGTCAATGACGGTGGTGATGGCTACAGCTGCGATCACGCAGACTGGATCAACCCGAAGCTGTACAAAGCCAACGGTGATTCGGTATGGCTGACCAATCTGACTTGGGAATATGCTTCAGCCGGTTGGGGATCGGTCACCAAAAACAAGAGCATTTCCGGCAGCACATTAACCGTCAACGGGACGACCTATACCAACGGCATAGGAACACATGCTCAATCGGTGATCTGTTATCAGCTGCCTGACAGTTGTGTCCGTTTCAAAGCCTTTGCCGGTCTTGACAATGGCGGTACCAGCCAAACCGGCGGTGCCACGGTCGAATTTCTGGTTGCCAATCAGGATCCTACGGTCAGGGATGTCGATCCGGATAAGGCCATCGCCAATTCCGGACGCATCAGCCGGACGTCTCAACGGGCAGGGAAACAGTTGACAGCCGATATTACAAACGCCACAAAGCTCTATCTGGTTGTCACCGATGCCGGTGATAATTTCAATTACGACCATGCCGACTGGATCAGCCCCGCCATCTACACGCCTGCTGGTGATTCGTTATTACTGACAAACCTCAGCTGGGTAAGTGCTACCAGTGGCTGGGATGTGGTACATAAGAATAAAAGCATCAACGGCAACACCTTAAAAGTAAACGGCGTTTCATACCCGAATGGTTTAGGCACCAACGCCTATTCTATTATTCAGTACAATTTGCCCAAAGGGTATACCACGTTCAAATCGTTTGTCGGATTTGATGATGAAGTGTTATCAGCTTCTAATGGAGTTACAGTTGAGTTTTTAGTCTATAGTCAGGACCCGGCATACAGCGATTCGACGTCCCTGCCGGTTGATCTGACTCAACTGGGCTATGCAGGAAATTGTGCCATCCGGGATTTATGGAGCCGAAAAGATCTTGGTTCATTTTCCGGGACGCAGTTTGCACCGTTTATCAAAACCCACGGAGCCGGCATGTACCGGATATCCGCGCTAAACAGGTCAGACAAAATGGCTATTACGTTGTCGTCTTCTCTGCCACAGGCATTTATGAAGGATACCATCCTGCTGACAGCAACGGTTCAGCCATCAGAAAATACAATGACCGCACAGCCTACCGGTTCGATTGAAATCCTCGACAACGATTCAATCATTGGCATTCTTCCGCTGGACACTACCGGTCATGCCCAATATACGGCCATATCGCTGGCATCAGGGTTACATTCGTTCACAGCGCATTACAGTGGAAATACCGTTTATACGCCTCAATCATCGAATGTCCTTACGGTTGAAGTTAAAAAGGAAGAAACGGCATTGCCCTCAACCACCAAATCAAAAATAGCCGTCGTTTCCATCGATCACCGAAACTATTTGGCAGGGCTCCTTCAAGGAGATGATGTAGCCCTGATTGATGGCAGCGGACGTTTGATTGCCCATTTTAAAGCCACGGCCGACCGGATGGCGATCGGCCATCCCGGCATTGTCCTAATCAAAATAAAATCAGGCAATCATTATTACTTGCTGAAAGCCATTTAACAAACTTAGACTTCAATCATTTGATAGGATACGCCGTCTATTATCCCTGCAAACCGGACTGATTGCAATCAACCTGCTGCTCATTCAGGTAGTTGGCTGTTTTCTGAAAGCAAAACTACTGTAAAACCGGTATGGCATACAAGGTTCCGTGCCGGGACTTCGTTTATGCCATTCACCGCTTGACAAACTTCTTCGAATACGAGCCTTTCGCCGTCTTCAGCGTGAGTATGTACACACCAGGCTCCCTTCCTGACAGGTCTATGTCGCTTATTTCATTGGCCTTCACCTCTCTCGACCAGATTGAGAGGCCTTTTCCATTCTGAATGTTGATCAACCCTTTTCCTTCAAAATTGCCGGTTGATACCCGGCAAACCTGGTCTACATCCGTGTTATGAAGCGTCACCGGCCCGGATGCCTCAACATCATCGAGCGCCATGGAGACCTTTGCTACCAATTTGCCAGCCGTATAAAGCTGTGTAGAATCCCAATCATCCCATGAAGTGCCTTCAGGCAGGATGATACTGTCAAACCGGGTGGTTGAAATACTGCCGGCATTAAACAGTTGGAAGATCGATCCTTCAGTGATGGTCGACTTAGTGGGGACGTTGAGGTTGAGAATACCTCCCGGCGCCAAGACTCCGGCTATGATCAACTGATCGCAGGATGCCGCTACTCCGCCAAACAGCTTCATCGTTACCAGACAACCTTTTTGAAGATTGACAGAGCCTTTGGCCGTTAATTTTCTGGCTGTCTTCAAGGCTGAAGTTCCAACAGTCAGCACGGCCCCGCTTTTGATTGTCATCAGACCACCGACGGTCAGACTACCTGTCAACGTTCCACCGCCTTCAACCGTCACAACGCCGGACACGCTACCGGTCCCATCGAGTGAAGTTCCTGTCTTGACTGATACAGGTCCTGTCCCGGTTGCACTGCCGGTGACATTACCGGCATAAAGCTTACCACCGTAAATCGAAACCGCCGACGTGCACAAGTTGGCATTTGTCAAGGTCCATTTGCCGGTTCCATATTTGTTGATAGTTACCCCCGAATTGATAACACCGTTAAAGGAAGCATCCTTATTGTTGTACCCTACGTTGAACGTACCATTATAAAGAGTTGAGGTGGAATCACCAGCCAGGCTTCCGATCTTTGAATTACCGGAAAACCCGCTGGCAGACCCTTCCAGGTAATGACCCATGGCCACCTTTTCACCTAGATTGATGGCAGCATGTTCCAACCCATTCGAATTGCATAACCTGAACTGACTTCCGGTCACATTAAGAGTTCCACCAAATGCAGACCAGTTTCCAATCAGGTCAGCACGTACATACGGCACATTCAGATTGACCGTTCCGTTTCCTGTCAACGTCCCTCCTATTTTGCACCGTTGTCCGGCATACAAGGAGACATTCGAACCGGCAGGTACCACGACAGCATAGTTGAAAACCGGGACATAGGACGTACTGTTATTGTTAAAAATCAAAACAGTCGATGAACCTTGCAATTCAAGTTTGCTTCCAAGTGTTCCGAACGTGGAATGCCAGGTTCCCATAGCCAGTGTACCGGCTTTGACCAATGTGCCACCTGAATACGTATTAGCACCATCATACGTCATACTAATCTGACCGGGACCGGTTTTGATCAGCATACCGGTTCCGTTGATGCAACCTTTTAACGTCACATAGCTGTTGCTCTGATTGACATCAAAAGTACACGTATCAGTAATGAGCATCGCTCTATTGGTTGAGGTGTTGGCATTATTGATTCTCAACGTCGCCCCGTTTATCTGTAGATTTGTCATGGAAGAAGAAGACTTGCCGATGGAACTTTCCACTCCACCGTCAGCGAGCGCCGTTACTTCCAGAATACCTCCGTTGATTTTTGTCGGGCCGGTATAGTCACTCTTGGCAGCAAGCAGTCTCAGCAAACCGAAACCGTCTTTGGTCAAACCTCCGGTTCCGCTAATACCGCCGGTTGTTCCCGAAAACGTATAGGTGGAAGCATTGTTGTCGACTGTCATGCCTCCGGTTTGCATAAAATCTGTCAGCGTGATAGTTTTAAGAGCAGGATCGTCATTGAAACGAACGGTATCTCCGTTAACAAACGTCACCGGTTCACCGTCAATGCTGAAATTTTCCGTGTTGAAATCCCAGGCAGCCGAATTGGTCCCGGTCCACGTGACACCGGATTTTGGTTCTCGCTGACCGTTGACAATCAGAAACAATGTCTTATTCTCAATCAGGAGATTGGTGGACAATCCTTTTAGGCCTGTTATGCTAAAATTGGAAGCCGATCCGGTTAGCAAACCGCCCCAGGTCAGCAACGGGTATTTACCAGGCAACGGTTTTTCTTCACTCGTTACGATGTGCAAATAATTAGTGCCACTAAGAGAAAGGTTGCCATTTACCTGAACAGTATCCAGTTTGATCAGAGTATCCGTGGCAACAGCGCCCATCGTTTGCAGGTTCATTTCCAGGTAGCTACCGCCTGAAAGAGCCAGATCACTATTGACACAGATCTTTCCATAAGGCATCGTTGTTGTACCTGGAGAGAAACGCCCTCCTTCATAATTCAGACCAGGTTCAGACATAATTCCTCCGTTCAGGACAGCATTGCCAGCGATCGTTCCTTTCGCTCTCAGATCGATCTGACTCTGCAGGCTGCCGTTAAGTTCGAGTGTTCCTTCAGAAATGATGGTCTTGCCGGTATAAGTCTGATTTCCGTTAATGATGAGCCGTCCATTCTGGGATTTCCACAATTCGGTCGTTCCGGCCAGGGAACCGGTTCCGCTAAAGATGTAATCGTGTCCCGCAGGTGCTATCACATACAAAATGGAAGGAGACAAACTACCTTCTAGCTGGACTGGTACTGAATTATCTCCGGAAATGTCGAACAAAACACTTTTACCGTTTTCAAAGGACAGGCTGCTTGCTTCCGAATAATCCGTAAAAGTAGGCGAAGAAGCATTCCAGACTGAGCCGGATTTCCAGACAAGATCCGTTTTCATCATCGGTGGAAGCGGCGGCCGTTCCATGTCATAGCCCAAATAGAAATCAGGGATCGGAGACTGATAATACCCCCTGGTTGTTGTTTGCATCCGGTAGGCCGGATCCTGCATCAGACAATACAACCTGGTATCTGTCGGATAATCGGTGGTAAAGCCGAATAAGCCAGCGTAATTGTTGGTCGTAGCATCCACATAATACACCTTCTCAAGAATCACTTCTTCCCGCCAGTCGCCGGCAATGTCTCCGAAAAAAGCCGGCCGGCAGCCGTCTTCAGCTTTAACAACCCAGTTCATCATGGACGCGAACTGGATAAGCCGGTTGTTTTGATAAGAACCGTTCCCGGCATATTTGGTAATCATGGCATTCGCGCCGTCTTTGTCCTTGGCATCCAAGATTTCACGGTCCAGCTCGCCGTCCCACCACATACCTTCTTTCGGCATATCGACGCTACCCTTGTAAATAATGTCGCCTTCACAGTTGTAAATATTGCCCATGGTCGACCACATCTCATAGCCTTTGTAATTTTTATCGATGTCCATGCATTCGCCGCGGCCTACATCACCTACTGCTGCCTGGTACCATTTCTTAATGGAAGTTCCCGTTTTTGCATCATAAAGAATCTGCCCCAGCATATCGGGTGAATTCTGTTGAATGGCAAACGTTTCAAGGCCTGGACGCGATGGGTTGATATCGCCTGTCCGGAACCGGTCTCCATGATTGATGTTGGCAGAGAACAACAGTTTGCCGTCATGATCGATGGTAAAACCACCGTCCAGCATTTCATCCTTACCGTCAAAATCGACGTCAGCAATGCGAATGTGGTGAAATTCAGCTGCATTCTGATAGTTGCGGTTCCAGGTATATTTCAGTTCCCAGTCGGTTGCCTTGCCGTTTACAAACTTGTACCCCCAGGCCGACACATAATAAAAATGGAATTCACTGACGGCACGGCACATATATTCCATGACCACGCTCGGATGGACACCGTCAAGATAGGCAAT
>JAUZOU010000013.1 GCA_030706285.1 Bacteroidota bacterium | reverse complement strand
TCCGCGTACCTATACCGATCATACTCCCGGAGAGGCTGGGCTGAATCCTGTCACGCTGGCCCGTATAGGCCTGATTGTTCGAAAAGGCATGAAAGCCAGGGCCTTTCCTGGCTGCCAGGTGGTCGTGATGAAAGATGGCAAACTGGTTTATGACAGATGCTTTGGCTATGACACGTATGACCGGATCAGGCCAGTGACGCCTTCCACGTTGTATGACCTGGCTTCTCTTTCGAAAACGACAGGAACTTTGCTGGCCATCATGAAGCTGTATGATGAAGGTAAACTTCAGCTGACCGACAAAGCCTCTTTTTATTTGCCTTTCCTGCAGGGAACGGATAAGGAAGAGATTACGCTGACGGAACTGTTGGAACATGAGTCCGGATTACCGGCCTCCCTGGAGGGTCACCGGCTGGTTACAACGAAAGATACCGCTCATTATATCAGGATTGGCCGTACCAACTATAACGCAGACTGGGTTTCCAACACATTATCGCCTGAGTTCCCGGTGCAAGTCTCGGATAGTTTTTATCTGAGTCCTCGTTATCATGAGGCGGCGATGCAACTGATCGTCGATACACCTATGAAACGTAAAACTTACCTCTACAGTTGTGTCAACTTTATTCTGCTGAAGGAAATTGCCGAATCGATCAGCGGACGGCCCATGGATGTCTTTCTGGATAGTGTGTTTTATGCTCCGATGGGATTGAAGGATATTGGCTATTTGCCGTTGAAAACGCACCTGAAGGAAACAATTGCGCCGACCTTAAGAAAGGATGGGCTGAGGAGCGGCGTCATTCAAGGTTTTGTGCACGATCCGGATGCGGCGTTTTTTGGCGGGGTATCCGGAAATGCCGGCTTGTTTGCTACGGCCAGGGATGTCGCGATGGTCTATCAAATGATTCTGAATGGTGGAGAATTGGATGGAAAACGCTACCTTCGCGCTGAAACCTGCCGGGTCTTTACGACGACCACATCGGCCAGTGGGAGACGTGGACTAGGGTTCGATAAACCGGTGCCTTCTAATCCGGGGCATAGTCCCTGTTGTGAATCAGCACCCAGGGAAGTGTACGGACATACGGGTTATACAGGCACCTGTTGCTGGGTAGATCCGGTCAACAACCTGATCTATGTCTTTTTAAGTAATCGTACGTATCCGAATGATGGCGGTAACAAATTGGCCAGAATGGGAATACGGACAAAAATCCAGGAGACGATTTATCAATCGATGAAACGAAAATGAACAGAAACCTTCTTTTTAGTTGCGTTGTTCTTACCGGACTGTTGGCAATTGGATGCAAACAAACCAATCAGGTGAAGGAAAAAGGTTCTGATGCCACAGCTAGCGAAGTAGCAGTAGACAATCGCTCGAAAGCTACAGCCGGTGAAGCCGTCAATACGAATGCTCAGATTCTGGCTAAGCCGGAAGTCCCGATTCTTTGTTATCATCGGATTGCAGCTGGCAAAAAGGGGGATTACACCGTTAGCCCTGCAACATTTTCCGCGCAGATGAAAGTGCTTTCGGACAGTGGCTATCATTCCATTTCGCCAGCTCAATTGTATGGCTACCTGGAGTATAACAAACCCTTGCCTCAAAAACCATTCATGATCACGTTCGATGATTCCAGGGCTGAACATGTAGCCATCGCGGCGCCTGTACTGGAGAAATACGGTTTCAGGGGCGTGTTCTTCATCATGACGATTACATACGACAAGAAAAACTACCTGACCAAAGACCAGATTGCCGCCTTGGCAAAGGCCGGCCATACCATTGGATTGCACACCTGGGATCACACCATGGTGACGAAATATAAAGATGCGGCGACCTGGAAAAAAGAGATAGCGGATCCTAAAGTGAAATTGGAATCCATCGTCGGTAAACCGGTCGAGTTTTTTGCTTACCCGAATGGCGTCTATAACCACAACGGAGCCAAGGAGTTAAGCCATTATTTTAAACTCTCCTTTACGCTGATATCCAAACGGGATTCCAGCTATCCTTTACAAACCATCCGGCGGATGATTGTACCGGAATCGAAGCCTCAACGTCTGTTGAATTCAATGAGACAGACGTTTAAATTAGTCTAAGCTGTTTCATTTTAAAACAACGAATGCTTTTATGATTCGATTGAATTCAAGATTTGTTTTTCCTTTAGTCGTTTCGGCTGCCATACTGGCTGGCGGGTGCTCTCATAAACCTGAATCGGCACAGGAGAAAAAAGAAAAAGTGGCTCAGGAAAAGAAACCTGCTCCCAAAAAGAAAAAAGAGAAGCCTATAAAAAATACGCTTTCCTATGATGAAAAGGTGAAGGCGATTGCCAACGGTGATACGACAGGACGTTGGCCGGTCAAGAGCCAGCCATATCCGCTGGAGGGAGCCATCTTGCCTTTTAAACGGGTTGTCGCCTATTATGGTAATCTGTATTCGAAAAAAATGGGCATACTAGGCGAATACCCTCCGAAGGAATTGTGGAAGCGTCTTCATGCGGAAGTGCATACTTGGGAACAGGTCGATCCATCTACGCCCGTGCAACCGGCTATTCATTACATTGCGGCTGTAGGGCAGGGCATTCCGTTGAAGAATGGATCGTACTGTCTGCGGATGCCGGATAAACAGATCGATTCGGTGTTGGCCATCGCCAAAATGGGTGATGCCATTGTTTTTCTGGATCTGCAGGTCGGACGAAGCAATGTGAAAAATGAAGTCCCGGTGCTCGAGAAATACCTGAAAATGCCTCAGGTCAATCTGGGTATTGATCCGGAATTTTCCATGAAAGATGGTAGTGTGCCTGGTCACAAAATCGGTACGATGGATGCCGGCGATATTAATTTCTGTTCGGAATACCTGGCCAGACTGGTGCGGGAGAACAATCTGCCTCCAAAAATTCTGATTGTCCACCGGTTTACCCAAGGGATGGTTCGAAATTACAAAAACATCAAGCTGCATCCGGAGGTTCAGATTGTGATGAATATGGACGGATGGGGTGAACCGGTTTTGAAACACGATACCTACAGGGCGTACATTTTCAGGGAACCGGTCCAGTTTACCGGCTTTAAGCTCTTCTATAAGAATGACCTGAAAAAAGCACCTCACAGGATGCTAACACCTGCTGAACTAATGAAACTGAAACCACAGCCGGTTTACATTCAATATCAGTAGAAAATTCAGTTTGGCTTCTATCGGTGTCCGATGTACAGAGCGGTACCGTGTATGTCGGTTCGTGTTTAGTTACCTTGACTCAGCATATATTGTAATGAATGCTCTTGTGATGTGTCCGTTCTTTTCCAGGCTCTTAACCTGAATCTGTAATAGGTCGGCTCTTTTATCATAGAAGATTTTTGAGTGAATTCTCTTCACATATCCAAGGAGCACGCCGTTTTTTAAGACTTTGACAGCTTTTGAATCATATTTATTTGCAGGCTCTTTTTCCCATTTAAGCAGGTCTCCTTCTTGTAGCGTATTCGATGCAATTTTATAGTTTGTAATTCCAGATATTTCGCTGATAAATCGTATACCACGTTCCAAGTTGTATTCGGCAAGAAATTCGAAATTGTCAGTAGACAAAAGCCCTTGTGTTTGAGCAAGTAAATAGAATTTATCTTGTTTGTATTCAGGGGCTATTTCCCAAAAATCGTAATAGTTTTGAATGTCGGACCTTTCTGAGTTATTCAGTCGTTGTCCAAAAACATCCAGGACATTGTCGTGATATTCCTTTTCAAGAATTGGAAAATCCGGATAGCAAACGAAACCGTATTTTGAGGCTTCTTTTATACCTTCCAAATCATAGTTGAATGTTATACCTTCTGAATTGGATCTTGATAAAGTCCCAACGATAATCCGGCGTTCTCCCTTGGATTTGCGCCAAACAAGACGGATGCATTTTAAATAACCATTTTTCACTTCAGGAGATTTCTTAACCGATCGATACGCAAAGATATTATTTTTAGCATCAATTCCTTTCGTTCTTTGGGTAATTTGTCTGCTGCAAATTGATTGGGCAAGGCATTGTCGATAGTATAGACAATTTCACGGAGCTTTTGTTCATCGTATGAAGCAACAATCCGGTTGATTTCGCTATTGAAGAAGTCTTTATTCCTTTTCTTGATTTCATACATCAATTCAATGTGTTTGTATTTATTACCATCAGGCGTTCTGATTTCTGATTTTGACTGGTTGTCTACATAAGCGTTTATCTTCTGTGGATTATGAAGCATTAATGAAATTTTATCATCATTAATTTCTCTGCATAAACAGCATCCGTTATCATAGATAGGAGCAAATCTGTACTTTTCTTTCTTCTTAATAAACCATCCTGATACGAAATGATACGTGCGGGGCAATATTAATCTGATTACTTTCTTAACGATGGGGATCTTTTTTAAATGTTGATGTACTTTTTCCAGAAAGCTTTGTGATTCCGATTCCGAAATAAAGCCCCAATTTTCTTGATGCCTGTCGCTATTCCCAATAATAAAATCAAAAATCAGAGTTCTGTAAATATCGTCGATATGTCGTTCAATATTAAAGCATTTCAACGCATTGCAGATAAGATCTAAGGTATATAAGCTGTAAGAAGATTTTGAATCCGGACGATAACTGTTATCATAGGCAGTTAAAAAACTAATACCTTCAGTGAGTGTTTCATTTTCTTTGTTCATGGCTTTTGAAAGGCACCCGATTTTCCCGGATTTGTTCGCTATTTCATATTGAAGGACATTAAAACCTAGAGCTCTTCCTATTTTAGAGGCGATTATTTCTGACCAGAATTCATACTTGTAATCCTTTTTATCTTTTTTTATTGACGTTTTAAAATAGTACATTTCGCCATTTTCTGGATTTTGAACGACACTTTTATCTCGAGTGCCTTTTGTTTGAAGGTGCTTTTTCTCTTCCCATCCGGATATGTCAAAATACGTTTTCATGAGTTTCTGAAATGATGTTGCTAAGATAGACAGAATAAACATAAAAAGAACAAAAAAATAATACATTTCAACAGCCTATATTTGTAGGTATTGAGAAAAATCAATTTCAAAAGCTCAAAGTAGGTGCTTGTTAATTTCAGCTTTAATACCCAGGCTATCCGTCTTTTTGAATCAGCATTTTTAAGGAATGACTCATTGCCGATAGCATAATCCAAAATAAATGACTATCTTTGTGGCTTGACAATCAAGTTTATATTGAATCGTCCTTAACAATGCTTTGCTCCGCTATGGCTTGGCGGATCTTCTCATCGTCAAAACCGACCTCAAAATCAACTTTCTTGTTTGGATGAACCGGTTGCGAAGGTCATGGACCAACTGAACGCACCTTTTTATCTGCAGGATAAATTCTTAGGATTTGCTGAAATGAAGTAGACCGTTATGCATCCTGTTTTGTGTTGGATTAATAATTATTTAAACAAGACTGCACTTGAATGCTGCAGCCATCGTATGACATTTAATGAATTAGATATATCAGAGCCGATAAGTAAAGCATTGGCTAACAAAAAGTACATTACACCCACTCCGATACAGGAGAAAGCTATTCCAATTGCCCTCGGGGGCCACGATCTGCTTGGCATCGCCCAGACAGGAACCGGCAAAACGGCAGCCTTTGCCATCCCGATTATTCAGCAACTTGATCAACCTCAGCTCAATGGAAAAAAACGGGAGATCAAGGCACTGATCGTTACTCCAACTAGAGAGTTGGCTATACAGATTGAGGACTGTTTCACAGATTATGCCAAATATACGAACCTTCGGCATATGGCCATTTTCGGTGGCGTCAATCAACGTCCGCAGGTTGATCAATTAAATCAGGGTATTGATATTCTGGTTGCTACCCCAGGACGACTGCTGGATTTGATCAGCCAAAAATACATTTCCCTCAATTCTATCCGGCACTTTGTGCTGGATGAGGCTGACCGTATGCTGGACATGGGTTTTATACATGATATCAAACGATTGCTGTTGCTCCTTCCAAAGCAGAGGCAGACACTGCTTTTTTCAGCAACCATGCCTATAGCGATAGCAAATCTGACAAAATCGATCATGCATAACCCGGTGAAAATTGAGGCTGCACCGGTTTCATCGGTCGTGGATATGATCGATCAGCAGTTGTATTTTGTGGAAAAACCGCAAAAGAGCGAACTGCTAATCACTTTGTTAAAAAAGGATTTGGATAAATCGGTCCTGGTTTTTTCACGCACCAAACATGGCGCTGATAAAATTGCCCGGATTCTGACAAAAAAAGGAATAGACTGCGAAGCCATTCACGGCAATAAAACGCAGGGGGCAAGACAACGGGCCCTTACCAATTTCAAATCCAGAAAAACGCGTGTCATTGTGGCTACGGACATAGCCGCGAGGGGAATTGATATTGACAATCTGGAAATGGTCATAAACTATGATCTGCCAGATGTAGCGGAGACCTATGTGCACCGTATTGGCCGTACCGGTCGTGCCGGTCATCATGGGACAGCCCTGACATTTTGTTCCTCGGAAGAGAAACTGATGGTTAAAGATATTCAGAAATTGACGGGAAAGAGGCTGAATGCCGTATCTGTTCCTGCATAAAGAGATACACTATTAAAACAGTATAGAATGGCTAAATCGATGTCGTTTAATAAAAGAGAATTAGAGAAGAAAAAAGAACAAAAAAAGCAGGAAAAGCTAAAGCGCAAAGAAGAGCGCAAAGCGAATAACGGGGTGGAATCATTCGACGACATGATCGCTTATGTGGATGAGAACGGTGTCATTACCAATACACCGCCGGATCCTGAGAGAAAAACGAAGGTAGAAGCGGAAAACATCGCTGTCTCCACGCCTAAAAAAGAGGAAACGGAAGATCCTATCCTGACAGGCAGGGTCGAACATTTTAATCAGGATAAAGGCTATGGCTTTATCAAAGATACCGTAAGTGCGGAAAAGTATTTTTTCCATATCAGTAATGCACCAGCCAACATCGCTGAAGGCGATATGGTGGTCTTTGAGCTGGAGAGAGGTCAGAAAGGCATGAATGCCGTCCGGATCGCTTTCGAAAAAACAGAAAAAACAGATTAATCAGTAACAAAAAACAGAACAATGAACATTTACGTTTCAAATCTAAGCTACAGCACAACAAGCGAGAGCTTACAAGAATTATTTGCAGAGTATGGAGAAATAACTTCTTCAAAAGTCATTACGGACAGAGAGACCGGAAAGTCTCGTGGCTTCGGCTTTGTTGAAATGTCTGATGATACGGAAGGACAAAGAGCCATCAACGAATTGAATGAGACGGAATTCGAAGGCAAAACGATTACTGTCACCGTTGCCCGGCCTAAAACCGAAAGAAGCAGCGGAGGCTACAACAACGATCGTGGAGGTAGTGGTAATCGTGGTGGATACAATAGAAGACCTTACTAATCCGAAACAAGCGTATAAGAAAACGGGAGACTTAACTGCGCTCCCGTTTTTTTTATGCCGTGTGACTGGTAGTTGATAGATGGGATGGATTTGATCTACTTCCCTAATTGCCTGTTGTTTATTCTATCCGGCGTCGACAATATCGGGGATGGTGCCTGGCTTTAATGCGCTGATTCGCTATTTTTTCAGCTCTTTATAGGCTGATTGATAAGCCTCATACACCTCATTCCCGAAACAGACAATGACTACTTTTTTAAGTGTGGTTTCCCCGGAAAGGAAGCGTACGATTTCGGTCAGCGCAATCTTGCTGGCCGGTTCGATGGGGAAGCCATAAGCTCCAGTGCTGATGGATGGGAAAGCCACTGTTTTCAGGTGGTACTCCGTAACCAGTTTTAGACAACTTTTGTAACAATCAGCCAGGAGCGCGGCTTCGTTTGAATAACCTCCATGCCAGACCGGCCCTACCGTGTGAATGACGTAACTGGCCAGGAGATTGTACCCTTTGGTGATCTTGGCATGACCGGTCGGGCAGCCGTTTAACTGACGGCATTCTGCAATCAGTCCGGGACCAGCAGCCCGGTGTATGGCTCCGTCCACGCCACCTCCGCCCAACAGTGAGTTGTTGGCTGCATTCACGATGGCATCTACCCGTTGACGGGTGATGTCTCCCAGGACGATTTCGATTGTTGGTTTCATCGTGTTTGTAGCTAAAGTCGTTCGTCGTTTAAGTCATCCAAATATACGAAAACCGGATGTATCTTGTTTCCGCCTTATAGTTATTTTGCCCTGATTTCTCTTCTCATAAAGAGTACATACGACAAGGCAAAGCAGATGGTTGTGATGGCGATCAATCCGGTCAGCTGAGGCCAGACAAGCAACAAACTTTGACTAAGCGGCAGTGGACTGGGAATGGCGCTGTGGATCTGTTCCATGGTCAATGGTCCAAGACTCCGGATAGACGGCATGAGCAACGTGGTGGTTGCTTCGCTGAACAATTCATTGGGAGAAAAACGTGACAAGTCGAGCATCAGCTGATTATGCCGGATTATCTGTATGGGCAATGCATACTGAGATGGCATGGTGGCTTTGGAAATAATGTTGAGGATCAGATTGTAAAAAACACTGATAAACAACCAGGAGGCAATACCAGCCAGCGCCGAGGTTGCCGCTTGTTTGAAACAAACCGAAAACAAGATGGATAGATTGAGCCAGAATGCAACGTAGAGGATACTCAACAAAATAAAGCAGATAATGCGCATGAACTCTTCGGCTGTAGGAGGTATTCCGATCATGATCAGACCGAAACCCATCACAAGGAAACAAAGGGCAAAAAACAACACGCTGATGACCATGATGGACGCTGTAAACTTAGCGTTGATCAGGCTGTCACGATGAATTGGCTGAGCCATAATGCGGCTTAGCGTGCCGTTGTTTTGTTCCGAGTTGATGGCATCAAAGCCAAGGCTAATGCCAAGCAGTGGGCCAAGAAATGTGATAAACACAAAAAATGGCGGCATCGTCTCATCTGAAATAGTGAACAGCTTTAAAAAGAAGAACGATCCGTCCGGGTCGTCCGGTTTGATCGCGCTTCCAAAGTTGGTTAAGGCTGTATATAAAGAGCCGAAACAGGTCAGTATGATCAGGGCGATCAGGATGATGAAGCGCCAGCTTTTGGTCTGATCAGAAATTTCCTTGCTGACCATTACCCAAAATGGGTTTCTGTTTTTGTCCGTTTTTTCAGACTCTATGAAATGGTTTTTTATGAAAAGCGTAGCCGTTTTGATGGCTTCAGCTGCTTTCCTATTGATGAACCGTGTTTTGAAATCAGCCATGATGTTCACCTCCTTCGAAGTACCGGTTATAAATATCGTCCAGTCCGTATTCCTTTTTGGCCAAAAAGTTCAAACCCGCTCCCGACAGCACAATCGTTTTAGCAATGTCCATTGTCACGTCTTTCGCGCAACCGATGTAAAACAATGGTTCTTGATACTTGACGTTTAAAACGCCGTCGATGTTTTTCAGTTGCTCCGGCAAGCTCTCCGGGATGAATGGCTGGCTCGTTTTCTCAGAAACCGGAGCCAGGCCGGCTTCAATAATGAGAGGATCGCTGGAAAACAGTTTCTGCGATAACGTTTGAATGTCCCCCTCTGCAATTAGTTTCCCATGGACGAACAGCCCGACCCTGTCGCAAACTTGCTGAACCTGGTGCAGGTTGTGGGAAGAGAACAACACTGTGATGCCTTCTTCCCGGCTTAGTTCCACGATCAGCTGCAGAAAATCCTTGACACCTTTGGGATCAATGCCTGATGTCGGTTCGTCCAGGATAATCACTTCCGGATTTTTGATCAGCACATCAGCCAGACCGAGCCGTTGGCGCATACCTCGCGAGTAATTGCCGGCCTTTTTACCGGCTTCATTGGCCAATCCGACTCTGGAAAGTAAGTTGGAGGCTTTCAGCTTAGCTTCCTCCGGGCTGATTTGGTTTAATCTGGCCGTATAGATCAGATTTTGCAGACCAGTCCGGTCGTTGTAAAAACCGACTTCTTCAGGCAGATATCCGACTTTTCGCTTCACTTCGATCGGATGGGTGGTGGCATTGAAACCGCACAAGGTAACCGATCCGGAAGTTGGCTCCGTCAAGCCCAGCATCATCAGGATGGAGGTCGATTTTCCGGCCCCGTTCGGTCCTAATAAACCAAAAATCTCACTTTTACGGATAGAGAGCGTCAGGTTGTCGACCGCTGTAAACGAACCGTATTTTTTAGTCAAATTGACAAGCTCAATGACAGATGAGTCCACCGGTTACCTCCTTCCATATTTTCTGAACAGGTAATAAATGCTTCCACCCGCTGCTGCGATGATACAGATGCCCAACCATCCCCAAAGAAGGGAGGTTTTGACGGCCACCCTGAACTCTGCTGTCGAGTTGGATTCAAGAGTCCTGGCAGTGAACCTTGCTATATAATCGCCCGCAATGGCTTTTGACGAAGCCTTTAACGTGACTGTGACATGAACGGTTTCCCCAGCATTGATGTGACTGATTTTGGCAGGATTGTAGGTGGCACTCCAATCAGACGGTAATTCCGAATTGAATGTAATGTCGTTTAGCTCGGTTGTCCCTGCATTTTTGACGATCAAATCCAGTTGTTTTTCTTTTCCGGCCGTGACAGAGGTACTTAGCAAGCCTGCCGGTGTGGTGAGCTCCATTTTGTATGAACCGGTGACCACGACTTCAAGTGTCAGATTGGCAGCGGTGGAGCCTGTCTTTGCGGTAATCGGGAGGCTGTATTTTCCAGCTTTGATCCCCGCTGGCGGAACAATCTTGATGGTCATGTTTGCCGTGCCGTTTTCTTCTACATTGACTGAACTGACATCCTTGCCTTCGGCCATGAAGGAGACTTCCCAGCCTGCCTGAACATCTGCGGATAATGCATACAGTTGTTTTTCTCCGGTCCGGTTCCGTAACGTGGCGTTGAAGGTGAAACTGGAAGTTGAATGCCCCACCATGTTTGGCTGATCGGTCGAGAATTCTGTTTCATAGGTGCCTTGTTGGGAAACGATTACTGTGAGTGGAAGCAGCGGCCTTCCGTTTCCTGTTACATAGAAATGATACGCCCCTTTGTTGACTTTCAACGGGACCTCCACTCTCAGTGATAAACTTTTTTTATCTTTCGGCAACACGGAAAGCTGCGAAATGTCCCATCCTCCAGATTTCATGTCGTAACTCCAGCCTTTGGGCAATCCTTTGATGGCGACGCCCACGTTTTTGACGCTACGGCTTTTGTTGATGACATCAATGTCGTAATTGATCGATTCACCGGGGGGTACGGATATCTTGGTATAAGGGGTATAGACTGTTACGCCGTTTCCGGTTGAGGCGTAAATCGGATGGATGGAAAGCATCACCAGCAGTGATGCCACGTACGGCCATAAGATAGCGGCCCGTTGTTGACATGAATGGAATTTCATAGACAGTTGAGGTTATCATTACGGGCTGCAAGTTTATTAATTTCATAAATTCGGTGAGCGTTAATTTTTTTGAAAATGGTTTAAACTAGTTTATTCCACTATCAGGCAAAAGAGCCAGCCTTGATGTTTTATTAATGGTATAAGCCGATAATTAAAAAGTAGGCCTGTCAGAAAAGCCTTGAACGTTTTTCGGTTTCAGAAAGACTGGCAATTCAACCTGAGTAGCTGTAGGAAATGACAAAAATCAGGATTTTCCTGCCTTTTGTCATTTCCTCGTTTAGGACAACAGCGACAGCGGACGTGTTTTTTTTGATAGGTTGTCATATTCAGTTCGTTAACCGTTATTTTACCATATTTCTGACTGATATCCTGCGCCGTGCAAAACGTGAGTGAACCGATAAAAAACATCAGCATGTTTAGTATTTATATCATTAATAGAATAAAAGTTAATGGTAAATAGATTAAAATATAGTACATATAATAAACACACAAAGAATACATTTAATAATATCTGTTATTTGTTGACCTAATTGTATGTTTAACGTTATAAAAATGCGTTTGGAATGAAATGTCCGATCGTAACGAATAACACTGGCTTTTCCTTCCTGCAATGAATCGAAAAGTCTGGCCAGGAAAAGGCTATCCAAATGATTGGATTATTGAGGTTATAATTGTTCCGCGTCAATCGTTTGACGCCAGACGGCCAGTTTCTTTTTAACTGGCAGGGTATAGGCTGGACTGGTGGAAGGCATCGTGATGGTTCTGATCCCTTCTGGTTGTTTCAAATGGCGTCTGAATAGTTTCTCTGCGGTCTGACCGTTAAAAATGATGGTGTGAATCGTTGGTTGCTTTGATAGTAACTCCCGAATGGCATTCGGCTCCTCCTGGCGGATGTCACTATCGGCGCTTCCTGGGCGGATGCAGGTGTGGCAAACATCCCAAAGTGCGAGGTCCAGTGAGACAATCAGCTGTTTTTTTTCTTCATAGGTGGTTGGACAGTCAATGCCTTTGATGGTCGACATGATTTTCCAGAATGCATTCGAGGGATGGGCATAATATTCGCCGGCCTGTAATGAAGCGGCACTAGGCATGGTGCCTAGAATCAGTATGTTGGGATGGGCACTAAGAATGGGAGGAAAACTGAAGATGTGTTCGTCCATTGAAAACAGGGTTATTACCTGGCAAAAGTACGAAATACTTGATCCCGGTAGGTCGTCAAGTTAACTTAGGGTGGCTTTTTTTCGTGGATGGTAGTCGTCATTATTCCTCTTTGATGGCTCCATTAAAAGAAATGGTTTGTCTGTCAGGATCGTTGATGGTGAGTGTAGCCATGCCACTATCCCAGATGTCGAGATAGAAGGTGATAGAGTGCAGGGGATCATGTGTTTTAATCGTGACCTGCCAGTTGCCTGGTTTTTTGCCATTCACCATCTTGTAGTCAAAATCAGTACTCATAAAGTTGAAACCTCCTTGAGTCGGATCCATCGGTGCCGTATAGGCACGGCCAAAGTATGGCAAATAAACCCGAATCGTGTCTTTCGTGATTTTCAGATCATAATAGGAAGTCAGCTGAATGGTTCTGAAACTCATCGGATTGACAGATTGAGCAACAAAGGTGAAATGGGAGGATTCCACCTTTTCTTTCAGTCGAAGTGCCTTTTGCTCTTTTTCGGCAGCCGTTTTAACCGTTCCGCAACCGGTCAGTGTAACTCCTGCGAGTACGACGGCAATCAATACCGGGATAAGACGTTTTATCATACCAACTGTTTTTTAAGTTAAACACAATTAACTGTCAGTGAGTTGTTTTACAAAGATACAAACGAACCGGCCGAAACGATTCAGCCGGATGTTTAACTTTAGTGAATGAAAGCAGTTTATTTTTGTGAAATGATTGTTTGTTCAACTTTCCGGTTGTTTCTTTGTTTCTATAAAATGAGTCTTTCTAAAAACGATTAACTTATGACACTTCAAGATTGCATGTTGTTTGCCAATGAAAATCCATTGTGCTTTTTGGCCACGGCTGAAGGAGATCAACCTAGAGTCCGTGCTTTGGGTTTTTGGTTTGCCGATGAGACCGGTTTCTATTTTCAGACGGCGGCGGTGAAAGAATTTCCGCACCAGCTTGAACAAAATCCGAAGACAGAGGTTTGTTTCTATAAACATGACGGCATGATCGGCACAATGCTGCGTATCGCCGGAACGGTTGAATTTGTCGATACAAAGGCCTTACGGGACAAGGTCTTTTTCGACCGCCCCTTTCTGAAGAACATGGGGGTTTCGGAAGACAGTCACATCCTCGTCCTGTTCCGGATTGCTCACGGACAAGCCCATTTCTGGACAATGGAAAACAACCTGAAGCCGAAAGAGTTCATTCAATTTTAATAGCTGGATTTTATTGGTAAAGACGGTGCAGATGTCCGTTATTGCGATGGTTGGCGTTCCTGTAGTTGCAATGGGGGATGTTGGTGTGCTTTAACCGAAAAGTCCGGCATGAATTCCAGTATGGCCAACCACCGGTCAATTCCTTTGATTGCTGGTTTTCATGACGCGTAGTATAATGTAGGTTGTTTTTAAGGTTTTGTAGCTGGGTAGCTCTCGTAACCATACTTGAATGAAATTTAATTTGATTATAGCAGTGGTGGTATTTGCCGCCTTCTCTCAGAGTGTCAGCGCCCGGGCACAAGACTCTTTGGCGTGCCAACCTCAGGTTGCGGTTGGTGATACACTGCTGAACGATACAGCCGGCATAGTTCAACTGCAGCAAAACAGGCAGTTGATGCTGAAACGGGATCAGCTGATGGATCAGTTGAGTCAGGCAAAACGTCAGACGCTAACAGGCGCAGGGATGACAGGAATTGGGATCCTTGGAATAGTATTCGGCGTTTCTGACTTTTATATCAATGCAACCGCTGAAGATGGCGATCTTTCTGAAGCCTTGAAAGGACTCGGCCTGGCAGGAGTTTCCCTGGTCGAGGGCATCGCCGGCCTGGTGATCATGACCAAGAATATCTTGCGAACACAGCAAGTACACAAAAAATTAAGAAGTCCGGAGCTGATGTTTGGCCTCACCAGTTTTCCTCAACTCAATCGGGGTCCCGGCATCAGGAATTCAGCGGTACCGTGTTTGAGTTTCAGGATTGTTCTGTAGATGTTGTTGAGCTGGAATGGATTGGCCGTCCCCACTGTAGGCAAACGCTATCTCAGCCGCCAAAGCTGGGTTTTGAAATAGACAATTCCCGGTCCAAACTTAAGCAAAGACGTGCAGGTAGCAGCTTGTGGTGACCCGTTTATCAATGACCGTCTTCTGGATGCCGGCTATATATCCGTTTCAGTATTTTATCTCCCAGTAGCGGCCTGTAATGACCCTTTTCGTAGAAATAATGGTAGTTTGCCGTGTATTCGTTGATTCCGGTAAAGTCGAATACGTTTTGTTCCCCGAAGATGCTTTTCAACATCATGACATCCTGCGGATGAAGGGATTCTTGTTGATAATCGGGACCGATGACAATTTTCACCGAAGTGGAGTGCTTGCGCAATAAGCCGGCAATATTGAGCAGCAATGCTTTTTGGGCTTTGAAAATGACTGGTTCAGCGACCGTTTTCTTTCCACTCCTTTCCGGGAATTCTTTTTTCCGGGTAATCCAGTATTGTTCACCTTCTTCCTTGATCATCTTCTCACGGGGGTTGATGGCATCATTGTTTATCTGATTACGTATCCGCCCGTAAGGATTAAAGGATTTTGAAGAGGAATTGATCTTTCCCGTCAGTTTGTAGGTCAGATAGGGGAACAGGATATCGGGAGAAATGAATGTTTGGAGAAATTCCAATTGAGCACTGACCGGATTTTGCCCGGAAATATCCGGAGGAAGAATGTGCCCGGAACCGGTCAGTAAACAAGTTTTTGCCAGTGATGTTTTGTCCAGAATCATTAGTACGTTTTTCAGGTCGGCATGCTCTCTTTCCAATGCCAGTAATTTCTTGTAGATAGCCATCATGCTTTCGGCATTGCCGAACAGACGCACAGCACGGCCTCCATTTAAGTATTTCTCCCATTCTGAACAACAGAAAGCCATCGTACAAGAATTGCCGAGAATGAACGAATTGAAGTGAATACTGTCTTTGTTGTTCAGATAAATATGCCATCCGACATACTCTTCATTAAGCAATAGTTTGGAATCATACGTGTGGTAATCTCGCAACACCCTGTACGGGTCATCAATAATATAAAGGGCCGCAACCAGCCAAAAGGGAAGGCAGAAGAGCAGCACTCTTTTTATCAGCCGTCCTGCAGCCTTTTCTTTGCCATGCACTGGTTGTTTTTCAACGGTTTCTTCCATCAGAATTGTAGATAAATAAAGTTCTCGGCACCAATTTTACCATAAGTGATAATGGCAAACACAAGGAGGTAGTAAATGATCCAGCGGACCGGTGTAGGTTGTTTTTCCATCCGCTTCAATACATCGCCGCGCGACATAAAATAGTCATAAAGCAGCATCAAGACCAATGTCACTCCTGCCACAATACAGATATGGTCGGGCATCCCGAGGTTGATTTCTTTCCAACTGGAATGAGTCTGGAAAGACAGGTGACGGATGAAATAGAACGCGTCACCGATGGTAGCGGATTTGAAAAAAACCAGAGATAAACTAAAATTGAGATATGTCCTTATGATGGACCATACCGCAAAAGCATTGTCCCCCATCCGGTTTTTTAATGCTCCACGGAATCCCTTCGCTACCAGTTCATAGACAATGATGATACCCTGAATGAGCCCATACACCACGAACGTCCAACCGGAACCATGCCACAAACCAAGTACCACGAAGGTAATCAGAAGACCGGCTATGATACCCAATTGTCCCCATCGCCTCAGGACTGAGGTCAGCGGAAGATAGACGTAGTCTCTAACCCAGAAAGATAGCGACATGTGCCAACGGCGCCATAAATCTGCCGTGGTCTGTGCCGAAAAAGGATTGTTGAAGTTGGGTGATAGCCGTAAACCGAACAACCTCGCTCCACCCAGTGCTATATCCGTATAGCCCGAAAAGTCGGCATAAAGCTCCACCGGATAAAGCAGGCAAGCCATCAGCAATTGTACTCCTGAGGCTGTGTGCGCGGAATTGAAGATGTCATCGATGTATGGTGCGATGTGGTCTGCAAGCATCAGCTTTTTCATTAAACCGATGACAATGAGTTTCAGTCCGTATGACATCATTTCATAAGAGGCCGGGCGCAGGTTCCTGATTTGCGGAAGCAGGTCGCCGGGACGTTCGATAGGACCCGACAGAAACTTCATGAAGAAGAGCATGTAGATCATAAAGTCCGGCAGGTTGCGCTCCGCCTTTTCTTCCTCCCAATAAATTTCCGTGAGGTAGGCAATGGCCTGGAAACTGTAGAAGGAGATTCCCAACGGAAATAGGAAGCCTTTGCAGCCGGTAAACGACTGAGCATGGCGGCATGCTATCCAAAAGACAATGATCGTTCCGATGCTTGCTACATAGGCTAAGCGGAGATGTTTTCCCTGACGTGCCGATTCGATGCCCCTGCCTGCTGCGTAGGTAAACAGCGTAATCGTCAGTGCGACAAGGAGAAACAGTAGGTGAAAGTAGCCAATAAAAACGAAGCTTGATGCAAGCAACACATATTTTCTGTATGACGTTCCGGCTAAATAAAAAGCCAGAAAACAACAGATGAACAGTGTGACAAATTCCAGAGAAATGAACGACATCGTTTGCTGCTATTTCAGTTTCCCGGCAATGGCTCCACACAAGTCGCCCACGTTCTTCAACTTGACAATCTCCCTGAATGTGAAGTGTATACTGAATGTTTTCTCGATTTGGCTGATGAGTACCATATTGGTCAGCGAATCCCAACCAGGCACGTCGTGTGCTGTAGAGTCCACGGTCAAAACGATGTTGTCTCTTTTGAGAACTTTACGGAATATCTGGGTGAGCGTTTCCAGCACGTCTGTTGTTTCCATGTGGTTTATTATTGAATGAGTCGTGTAATCTTTTTTCTGTCGGTTTTATTGCTCCCGTTTAGAGGAAAGGCTTGTAGAAAATGAATCTGTTTCGGTAACATGTAAGCAGGCAAGTGATCATGTAAATACTGTTCCAGTTTTTGAGTGTCGTCTTCCTCTTTCTCTATGACCAGATGCAACTCATTGTTGCTGTCAACACCGGATAGTGGAATTACAACAGCATTGAAGGCGTTGCAATAGAACTGTTTCACTCGGTATTCTATCTCACCAAGTTCAATGCGGTATCCCTGAATCTTCACCTGTGTATCCTTGCGCCCACAGTAAATGATGTCTCCGTCAGCATCTTGGCTACACAGGTCGCCCGTTTTATAATACAGTTTTCCGTCCGTATGGCGAATAAAGCAGGAGGCAGACTTTTCCGGAGCATTCCAGTAGCCATGCATCAGTTGCAATCCGCTCAACCATAATTCCCCCGTCCTGTTCACCGGCAAGGACTGTCCCTTTTCATCTGCTATCAGGACTTCCATTCCGGGGAAAGGTTTGCCGATGGCTGCCATACCGTTGTGATGTTTGCTTCCTTGGGTGGGGATGGTATAGGCTGTACAATAGATGGTTGCTTCCGTCGGGCCGTACAGGTTGATGACGGTAGCATTCGGAATGCAGTCCCTGAATTCGGCGAGCAGGTTGACATCAGTTGCTTCGGCTGTAACGACCAAGTATTTCAATTCGGGTAACTGAATACTTGGAAAATAGGGACGGGACAGGCGCAAGACAGACGGTGCAATAGCTGCGAAGGTTAGTCTGTGGCTATCCAGCACGTTGAGCACGTTCAGATATTTGAAACCGCTGGAGGGTACCGTATAAACAGAAGCTCCCAAGGTAAGCGGATAGAGGAAAGATACCACTGAGACGTCGAACGTCAGTTCGAACATCTGGAGCATACGGTCCGTCTCGTCCAATTGCCAGCCCAGGTGCCGGTAGGCAGCATAGAAAGCATTCAGGTTTTGGCGGGATATGGGCACTCCTTTCGGTTTGCCGGTACTGCCCGAGGTAAAGATAATGTAAGCATTGGCCTCTGTTATTTTCACTTCCGGCAGAATCCAGGGTCTTAAAACTGAGGACTCTATAGCCTGCTGCCCCCCCTCTTGCGAGGTGGTACAAATTCTTTTCACAGATACGTCCGGTGACAATACCTCTATATCCTTCCCGCAATACAGCAGGCAACCGATCCCTGCCTGTTCCGCAATTTGCAGATTGCGCATTTCAGGGTAGTCGGGATGAAGGATGACGTAGGTTTTACCTGCAAAAAGAGTGGCAAGAATGGACGCATACGTCTCTAGCTCGTTTTCAGCCACAATACCGATGATCTGTTCGCTCAATTGATTGATCACCTTATAGATAGCAGCAACTTTTTCAAAGAGCTGCCTGTAAGTATAAGGGGTGTCTTCGATCACAATGGCTGTGCGATCGACGTACTTCACAGCTGCTTCCGAAATATCCGCTAGTAAGTCTGTTCTAACATAAGTTTTCATTCCGTTCCATTTTTACAGGTGTTGTAGCCTTTCCTGCATTTCTGACTTGATCAATTTTACATCATCATTTAACCGGACACAATTTCTGAAACTAAAGTATAAGTTTTATAATTGTACCCATTGTACAATCAATCTGAAACGGAAGAATCTGTGCCCGAACCGGAAAAAAAAGAAGCTGAATTTTTGTTGAAAGTTTTTAATTTATACATATTGTTGACAGAATCAAATAGGCATAAATTAACATTTTTTCATTCTGTTTTCGTTTCAACGGCGATTTTTGCCGATTCAGTCGATTTGTTTAACTAATTCAATCTGTTTTTTCGTACTTTGCATACATGACAGATCGTTGCCTATACGAAGATAAATGAGGAAATGAAATTGCTGAATTGGAAGAACTGTTTGTTGCTGTCATTGATAAGCTACAGCCTTTATACGATTTTGTGGCTTTCGATCGATGATCAGGTCTGGAGGGGGTGGAAGCAGGGATCCATCGGCCTCGAAACTGCTGTCGATTTTGGATTATGCCTGATCTTTACGCTTTTCTCTTTGTTTTACAATTATCTTGCATTCCGCTTCCTGCCTATGAAACGGCAGCCATATAACCGGCTGATCATCTATGCCAGCATTCTGTTTTTGGTCAATAATTTGATGGCTTACATGATGACGGACTTGTGCGACAATTTTATTTGGGGAGGCATGGGCGGAGAATTTCGTTTGAAAGGAGTTTATACCTATGGGATGATAGCGACGTTCATATCTTGTATATACTCAAATGCGTTTTATCTCGACTTTTACCTCAAAACCGATGATAAAAAACAAAAATTGGAGATAGATCTTCTCAAAGAGAAAGAAATCGCTTTGCAATCGCAATTGAACGCCTTAAAGTCGCAGATAGACGCTCATTTTTTATTTAACAATTTCAGCATATTGTCCGAATTGATCGAGGAAGACCAGGAGTTGGCAGGAAAATTCCTTGCCAATCTGTCGAAGGTTTACCGATACGTGATTCAAAATTTGGAAAGGAATACGATCACAATCGCCGAAGAAGTTGAGTTTTTGGATGCCTATAACTATTTAATCCAGATGCGATACGGCGAAGCTGTCATGGTGTCTATTGACGATAAACTGAGAACCGGAGCAGGTTACATACCACCGGTGTCGCTGCAACAGCTGGTCGAAAATGCGATCAAACACAACCGGCACTCCAAAGAATTGCCGTTGTCTATCAACATCCTTCGAACAGATGACTATGTCATTGTAAGCAACGTCATATCACCCTTATTGTCGTGGTCTGGCATCGAACCGACTACCGCCATCGGGCAGAAAAATATTTCAGATCGCTATTCACTGCTTGGCTCAAAAGAAGTGATCATCAGTCTGACCGATCAGACTTATTCAGTTAAATTACCGATTCTCTAAAATTAGCATCCAATGAATATCCTCATTCTAGAAGACGAAGAGCGCAATGCTAACCGATTGATCCGGTTGCTAAAAGATATTGATCCGTCATTCCGAATCATCGGTCCTCTTACAAGCATTGAAGTGACTATCGCATATCTTCGAGCAAATGCGTCACCGGACTTGATTCTGGCTGATATACGGCTATCTGACGGACTGAGTTTTGAGGCGTTGAAAGAGGCTCCGTCATTTGTGCCGATTGTTTTTACGACAGCCTTTGACGAGTATGCCGTTCAGGCATTCAAATACAACAGTTTTGATTATCTACTCAAACCGATCGACGCAGTCGAACTCGCAGCTGCCATCGAAAAGGTGAACCTGAACGGGAAAACTTATTCTGATGAAAGCCTCCGGCAGTTGTTTGATGCGCTGCAACGCAGTGATTATAAATATCGCGAACGTTTTCTCCTGCCATTCCGGGATGGCTACAGAATATTCAACGTTAAGGATATCAATCATATATTTACTGAAAACAAGATTGTTCGTTTATTTTTTAAAGACGGGACATCGGAAACGGTTTTCATAAGCATGGATGAATTGGAAAAGCAACTCGATCCTGCCAGATTTTTCCGGGCGAACCGGCAATTTATCGTCAATATGGAAAGCATCCGGTTTTTAGGCAATTATTTTAAAGGTAAACTGATCCTGCGGCTCAACGATTATCCTCAATTAGACATTATAATCAGCAAAGACAAGGCGCCCTTATTGAAAGACTGGATTAACAGATGAACAAAAAAGCCGTGACGCGGAGTTTTCTCCATCATCACGGCTTTTTTATGTTATTCAAAAATTGATTTCTGAGCCGGGCTTATTTTTTTGAAGCGGCTTTTTTAGCGGGAGCTGCTTTGGTAGCTGAGGCTTTGGCCGTTTTGGCAGCTTTGGCGGTGGTAGCTTCTTTAGCGGGAGCTGCTTCCTGAGTGGAGGTGGCTTCAGCGGCAGGAGTTGCTTCTTTCGGCTCCTCTTTGACGATCTTCAGCAATTCAACATCAAAAACGAGCAGTTCTCCTGGTTTGATTATGCCACCGGCACCGTTGTCACCGTATGCCAGATCTGAAGGAATCCAGAATCTGTATTTGGAACCAACGCTCATCAGTTGCAGTCCTTCTGTCCAACCTTTAATCACTTTGTCGACCGGGAATTGAGCTGGTGTACCACGTTTGATGGAACTGTCGAAAACGGTACCATCCAACAGTTTACCTTCGTAATTAACGGAAACAGTAGACGTTGAGGCTGGCTTTTCACCGGTACCTTCGGTAATAACCTGGTATTGCAAACCAGAAGCAGTCTGGCAAACACCTTTTTCCATCGCGTTCTTTTTCAGGAATTCTTTTGATTTTTCCTTGTTGGCTGTTGCTTGCTGCTCTTGAAGTTTTGCCATGCAAGTCTGGAAGACTTCATATGC
>JAUZOU010000129.1 GCA_030706285.1 Bacteroidota bacterium | reverse complement strand
ATCCAATATCCAATTTTGACACCCTTTATGGAATTCAGAATACAAATAAAGATGATTCTGTATTCAATAAGAATATTTCAAGATTGGTGAACGGGACAAGACAATATAAAGTGATTCAATTGTGAAGGGATGATTTATGGATGGCTATTTCAATCTGTATTCATTTTGTCACCCTGTAAAGGGCTGCAAAAGAGCTGTCGTATGTGATTTGCTACGGAATATTATACAACCGATTCCATTGGTATTGTACGATTTCCTTGAAAAAGGCCAGGGCAAATCTGCTATTGATCAGCAAAAGCTGACCTCAGAGGAAAAAAATGCCATTGACACATATATCTCTTTTTTATATCATCATGAATTCGGTTATATCACTCAACTGCCGATTCCCGATAATCCAGACAATTCATACCCTGAATTTCAGGAAAAAGACACTATTACGAATGCCATAATCGATTTTTCATCCGACTCAACGCACTCATTAGAACAAATTGTTCCACAGCTAGAAGATCTTGGTTGCAAAGCGCTGGAAATCAGATATTATTATCAGCTTCCTTTTAGAGCATTTGAGCACGCTTTAAAAATAACCACGGCTTCTTCACTGGAAAAAGTTGAGTGTTACATCGAGGCTAGTGACGAATTTTCTCTTGATAAACTAATATCATTGAAAAACAGTCATCCGAAACTCTCAAAGATCACATTAAGTAATGCTTCTGACAATGTGATCTATAAGCACAATGATCTGATTGTTATCAATACAACCGAACAGATTCGAAATGAAACAAAATGCGGCGTTTCAGGAGAATTGTACTGTATAGCTGACAGTCAACTTTTTTGGGAATCTAAACATTTCAATAATTGCCTGTACAAAAAAATTGCCATTGATAAGGATGGTTATATCAGAAATTGCCCATCCATGAAAGAATGTTTTGGACATATAACAAACACACCACTGTGTTCCGTCATTGAAAAACCTTCATTTAAAAAATATTGGAACATTACCAAAGATGAGATTGATGATTGTTCCGTGTGTGAATTGAGATACGTCTGTCAGGATTGTCGTGCCTATACCATTGAAACAAGCAATCCATATTCAAAGCCCTTAAAATGCCGCTACAATCCGAAAGAATGAATAAAAGTTCGTTCCAGTTCCTATCTACCAGTGATGATTTTATATTATATTTGGCAAATATTTAGTTAGAATTTTCATGCCGGATGCCGGCAGACATCATTGAACGCCAAATAAGACTAATGAAACATTTTCCATTTTTTAAACAATTAGACTCGATGGATTGTGGACCAACCTGTTTGAGAATGATTGCCAACTATTATGGAAAACATTACAGCCTACAAACGCTTCGTGAACGTTCTGCTTTAAGCAAATCAGGAAGTCATTTGCTAGGACTTAGCGAAGCCGCAGAATCCATCGGATTTCGGACTACAGGTGTGAAAATCACCTTAACTCAACTCACTGAAGAGGCCCCTTTACCCTGTATCTTACATTGGAAACAACGCCATTTTGTTGTATGCTATGACATTAAAACAAGCAAAAAGCATGGCGCTGTTATTTATATTGCTGACCCAGCAGCCGGATTACTAACCTATACAGAAGATGAATTGGTTGAAAACTGGATCAGCGCTACAACTGGAAATGAAGATATTGGCATTGCTCTTTTATTAAAGCCAAGCCCTGACTTTTTTAAAACAGAGGATGAAAAAAAATTCGTTCAATCTGGATTCTCTTCTCTTCTGAATTATTTCAAACCCTATAGAAAACACCTTACACAGCTATTCATCGGTATACTAGTGGTTAGTATACTACAGCTGATCCTACCGTTTTTAACCCAGGCAATCGTAGATATCGGTATCCGTGATGGAAATCTGAATTTTATCAAGTTAGTGCTTATTGCACAAATTGTTTTATTTATTGCCAGATTGTCTGTCGAATTTATCAGAAGTTGGATATTGTTACACATCAATACACGTGTCAACATTTCGTTGATTTCTGATTTCTTATTGAAAATCATGAAATTGCCCTTGCATTTCTTTGATACCAAATCGATAGGGGACATCCTGCAACGTATCGGGGACCATCGGCGAATTGAAACATTTTTAACCGGAAATTCAGTCTCATTACTCTTTTCGTTCGTCAATTTCTTTGTTTTTGCAATTGTACTTGGTTATTACCAATTAAGCGTTCTAGGGCTATTCTTATTAGGAAATGCGTTATATGTCACCTATGTCCTACTGTTCATGAACTACAGAAGGAAACTTGATCACAAACGTTTTGCGCAAGCATCTGTCGAACAGAACAATCTTATACAGATGATTTATGGGATGCCAGATATCAAACTGGGTAATTGCGAAAAACAAAAGCGCTGGCAATGGGAACAAATTCAGGTTAAATTATTCAAAATCAATGTCAAGGGATTGGCCATCGGGCAAATCCAACAAGTCGGTTCAGTCTTCTTCAGCCAATTAACCAATATCATCATTACCTTCATTGCAGCAAAAGCCGTTGTATCTGGTGAGCTAACCATTGGTATGATGATGTCCATTACTTATATTATTGGGCAGTTAAGTGCTCCGATCGACCAGTTTATCGGCTTTGCACAAAGTTTTCAAGATGCGAAAATCAGTCTGGAGCGTCTCAATGAAGTTCAGGCAAAAGAAGATGAAGATCAGCTCTCAACCACAACAATGGCTGAATTACCTCAGCATACATCCATTAATCTAAATCAATTAAGCTTCAGTTATGAAGGTAAAGACCGGGATTATGTATTGGATAACCTGAATCTGGAGATTCCAGAAGGGAAGATGACCGCCATCGTCGGGGCCAGCGGCAGCGGAAAGACAACGTTGGTCAAATTAATGTTGGGATTCTATCAGCCAAATAAAGGAACGATCAAAGTTGGTAATTACTCGTTGAATCAGATTAATCCACATTTTTGGCGTAGTCAGACTGGCTCTGTTCTGCAGGATGGTTACATCTTTTCAGATACGATTGCCGGAAATATTGCGTTGGGAGCTGACTTGATTGATATGGTCAATTTAAGATATGCTGCCTCAGTTGCCAATATTCAAGAATTCATAGAATCGTTACCACTAGGCTATAATACTAAAATCGGAGTTGACGGTCAGGGACTAAGTCAAGGGCAACGGCAACGCATTCTTATTGCCAGGGCGGTTTATAAAAACCCTGGATTTCTTTTTTTTGATGAAGCCACCAATGCACTGGATGCCAGCAATGAAAAAACGATTATGAACAACTTGATGGCATTTTGTACTGGTAAAACGGTTATTGTGGTTGCTCACCGATTAAGTACCGTCAAAGATGCAGACAAGATTGTGGTGCTTGATCATGGAAAAATAGTAGAAGAGGGAGATCATCATTCTTTGACAAAAAGGCAGGGATTGTATTATCAATTGGTCAAAAACCAATTAGAATTAGGAAATTGACAATGGCTGATGGTAAACACAACATAGACCTTCGTTCTGAAGAAGTACAGGATATCATGAGTGATATTCCAGGAAAAATTATTCGTTGGGGTACAACTATCATTTTTATTATACTTATTCTATTAATAGTTGGCTGCTTTTTTTTCAAATACCCCGATATTATTTATGCGAATGTCACGGTAACCACCAAAGAACCTCCGGCTGTTATCATAGCTCATTCAACTGGAAAAATCGATGCCGTTTTTGTTGACAACCAACAAGTGGTTGATTCAGGCATGCCTTTGGCTGTCATTGAAAACCCGGCTGCTTTTGAGGATATGCAGTTATTGACAAAACGTCTTAGTCAATGGAATCCAGAACAGTCAGACATAACCTCAGGCATAGCATTGTTCAGAAGTTCACTACTAAGGCTTGGTACTGTTCAATCAGCTTATGCGGAATTTCTGAGTGCATTGCAGGATTATTCGGAATACCTGACGTTAAACTATTACACTCAAAAAATCAGTTTGCAAAAAGGCCAACTAAAATCTCGAAATAGTAATCTTCTGGAAATGAGAAAACAGCAACGATTGCTAAAGCTACAGCTAAAACAAACTGCCATTGTATTCAGAAGAGACTCTTTGCTTTATCTCAGGGGAGTCAACTCTAAAGAAGAGCTGGAAACATCCCTTAATAATTTGTTGAAGCTTCAACAATCATTAAGTGCCTTAAATGGATCCATTAAAGTTGCAGAAATCGAATCCAGCCAAACTAACGAAAGTATGCTGGATTTAAAGCAACAAGACAGGGATCATGAAAATATGTTTGTGTTAAACCTTAAAAGCACCTATGAGAAATTGCTGACTCAGGTAAAAACATGGGAACAAGCTTACCTGCTGGTCAGTCCTATTCATGGGACAGTTAATTTGATGGGAAACTGGAGCCCCAATCAAAATGTAACTTCCGGAGAGACTGTCTTTACCATTTTACCAGATCATCTTTCTGCTCCGATCGGTAAGGCGTTAGTGCCAGCAACTGGTTCAGGTAAAGTCAAACAAGGACAGGTTGTACTGGTTCGATTAAATAATTTTCCAGACAAAGAATTTGGGTATATCAAAGGAAAAGTCCGCAGCCTGTCTAATGTTCCATTGTCAGATGGAAATTATGTTGCTGAAATTCAATTTCCTGAGGGACTTAAAACCAATTATGCCATCAAATTAACAGCCTCCGGAACATTAACTGGCGTGGCAGAAATTATCACCAATGATATCCGCTTAGTTGAACGCATCATCATGCCGGTCAAACGGGTAGTCAGAAAACATTATCAACGCACGTTCTAATCGGGTAGACTAATCGTAAAGACACTACCGACATGCTCTTTACTGCTGACTGTTATTTCTCCGCCATGAGCCCTGACCATTTCTTTAACATAAGTCAGTCCTATACCATAACCGAACATTCGTTTACGATCCAAAACAGATCCTCGATTAAAGTTTTGGAAAATAGCATCAAGGTCATTGGCTGGAATGCCCATGCCATTGTCCTGAACACTGATATATACGAATCTATCTTTTTGAAACGCTCTTATGACAATATGAACCTCATTGTATGAATATTTGACGGAATTGTCCATCAGGTTATTAAAGACATTGGCCATTTGAGCAGGATCGAGTTTTATCATTAATTCGTCAGGGTCACATAGAACATCGATGACCAAGCCCTTTGAATGGATATTATTCTGTATAAAAGTGTTTGCCAAGTCCTCCAGATAAACTTTAGCGATTATTTCTTTTTTCTCAACGAGCAATGTGGTTTGTTCTGATTTGGCAACAGTCAAAATTTTATCAATATCATTCAGCATGTTCCGGCTTTGATCTTTGCAAATACGGTAATACTCTTTTTTACTTTTTTCATCCAGCGGGAATGGTTCGTTATAAAGCACCGTCGCTGCCATATTGACGCTATTGAGGGGCGTCTTAAGATCATGCGTCAATGCACTGGTATATTCTTTGATGAATCGTACAAAACGGTTTTCAAGAATAATATTCTTAAGCTGAAAAACCATGATGATAACGATCAGAAAGACCAGCAAAATCGAAAAGAATAGAATATATTGAGCTTTTTGAAGGACATTTCCAATCGCTTTTGTTACTTTCAATTGGACAACTTGGTGAGGGCTAATTCTAACTACAATATATTTATCTTTAACGAAATCATAATTATAGGAAGCATCTTTAGCTAAAGAGCGTTGCTTTTTTGATATATCCGTAGCATTTAACGTCTTGTCTTTAACGGTACTTGCAGGAATTATTGTATCATTTACTAATGTCATATAATAGGATGGAACTGATCCGTAAAGATTTTTCATTTTAACTTGAAAAATAGAATCAATCATATTTATCGATGGTAAACGACCTATCTTAATTAGAACCTCTTGTAATGATAAATTCACATCCTCAATATTTGTGATCTTTTTTTTATAGACAAAATTTTCCTTGTGATCGTTATTACCAACCTCAAATCGATCAATCATAAAATCTTTATCATTAATCCTAATAAATAATTCCTCATTCACCGCTTCCCTCAAGCAGACCTTACATTTCTCCATCATATCTTGTTCAATCATCTTATAGGAGTTCCTAAACCAGATGTATTGTAACACCAATAGAAGAAAAACCCCTAAAATAGAAGCAGTTCGAAAAACATTCGATGTGACGGTCTTCTTAATAGCCATAACATTAGATTTATTCAACGACAAAGATAGCTAATATTAATGGAATAAAAATAAATGTATAAAAAATTAATGGCCTTTGATAAGAAAATTTCAGAACCTCCTTAAATAAACTAATTCTATTCATTATTTAAAAACGCTCCGAGCAATTGATTTCTTTTTTTTCAGTTACTTTGCATAATAAATCTACATAAAATGCGCAGTTTCGCTTCTGATAACAATTCAGGCGTCCATCCTGAGGTGATGGACGCACTGATTCATGCCAATATCAATCACGCTATAGCCTATGGCGACGATCCGTGGACTAATGCAGCCGAGCAGCTTATACGTGAAACATTTACACCTGATTGTGAGTCCATTTTTGTTTTAAATGGAACAGGCAGTAATATCATTGCCTTACAGCTATTTGCTCAATCCTATAATTCCATTCTTTGTGCTGAAAATGGGCACATTTATGTGGATGAATGTGGAGCAGCGGCAAAGAGTACTGGTTGCCTGATTCAACCAATTCCTACACCAGATGGCAAGCTGACACCAGAACTGATCAAACATCGCTTACATGGTTTTGGTGATCAACATCATTCACAACCTGGCATTATTTATTTAGCCCAATGTACAGAACTTGGAACTGTTTATACACAACAAGAACTCTTTGACATTACGACGTTGGCTCATCAAAACGGAATGTTTGTCCATATGGATGGAGCAAGAATTGCCAATGCTGCAGCTTTCCTGAATACGACGCTAAAAGCGATAACAACCGACTGTGGAATTGACGTTTTAAGCTTTGGAGGAACTAAAAATGGCCTTATGATGGGAGAAAGTGTTGTGTTCTTCAACCCGACGCTTAAAAGCAGAGCCCGACTTATCCGAAAACAATCCGCACAACTTGCTTCGAAGATGCGCTATCTGTCATGTCAGTTCACCGTCTATCTGAAAAATGATTTTTGGCGTAAAAATGCATTGCATGCAAATGAAATGGCCAAACTTTTGTATGACGAGCTTTGTCAATTCCCAGAAATACATTTTACACAGAAAGTTGAAAGTAACGCCTTGTTCTTGACTATGCCAAGACAAGCCATTGATAGCTTGTTGAAAACATGGTTCTTCTATTTTTGGAATGAAGAAGCTAATGAAATCCGTTTGGTAACTTCTTTTGATACTACAAAAGAGGATGTCCTTGCATTTATAGAATCAGTGAAAAAAGCATTAGGTAAAAAATAACCTTTTTAAAGCCGATCGCTTTATTGTTTAAATAACCAGTCTTTGAATGATTCAAGCTGTTTGAAAACCATACCCGGATTCTGTTGTTCGAGTTCCAGAAGTTGGGCAGTTGAAGCCCAAGCTGCTGATGCGATGGCTATGTTAGCCTTACGGCAATAATCAATATCTCTAGCTTCATCTCCAATGTACAAAGCTTCAGACGGATTAATATTGAAATGATGCAACACGTTAGTCAATTTATTCACCTTAGACGCTTTTTCAGGGGAGCCAGTCTCAATCAATTCAAAAAAGGGCAGGAGCCCAAACTTTTTTAAAGTGATATCTGTTGCCTGTCTGGATTTTCCTGTAACCATCGCTAGATGAAATCCTTTTTCAACTAGAGCACTCATCAATTCACGAATGCCGGAAAAAGGGGCAGGACATATCGAATCGTGCAATTGCTCGTATTGTTCCAGATATGTCTTAAATGCCTCTTCTGGCATGGCAGGAAACAGTCGGTTCATGATCCCTTCT
>JAUZOU010000128.1 GCA_030706285.1 Bacteroidota bacterium | reverse complement strand
CTGTTTCTTTATTTCCTTCCTCCACGATTATTTCACCCGAATAAACATACACGAGCATATGATCTTTGATCATTTGCAGGCAGCTTCTTTCGTTATTAAAATAATAACTGAAAAATATATCGTGATAATTAAACCTCAACGATTCTGAACGTTCTTGACTCATGCTGCCTGATTATTTAAGTAGCTTCAATTGTCTAAGCCAAACCTCAATCCTGTCCCCCGAGTTGTGGGCAGCACTTCCGCGGATAGCCAGGCCTTCCATAATCGTTGATTCCGGACACATCTTTTTCAGATCGACGAGACTGTTTCCGAATTCGCTACCTTCGTGTGTACAAAATGGAATAATTGTTTTTCTGGAAAAATCATATTGAGATAAAAATACTTTAACAGCTTGCGGATAAGTACTCCACCAATTGGGATAGCCGATAAAAATCACATCATACTGTTTGATATTCTTTAATTTGCTTTTTAGTTCAGGCCGATAATCCGATTTCTGTTCTTGTTTAGCCTGTTCAACCACAGTATTGTAATTTGCAGGGTATGCCTTTACTGTAGCTATTTCGAAAATTTCGCCGTTGACTTTCTTGCAAATTTGATTGGCGACAGCACGTGTGTTGCCACTATGCGAGAAATAGGCCACCAGTATTTTCTTGGGCGCTGCAGCCTCTTGTGATTGCGCCTGAGTTCCAATTATCAGGAACATCAATGTGCTGAGTAATAAAATTTTTGTTTTCATTTTTGTCAATGCTTATTCTTATTCTTATTCAGGGAGGACTTCATTTAAACATCTTAAGGCATTCAGTGTACGTGGATAACCGATATAAGGCAACAGTTGTGTCGTGACACTCAATAGCGTTTCTTTGTTGTTGCCCACTGCCACATTGCCCACAATATGACCTTTTACCTGCGATTCGGTGCCCCCCATACTGATAAGCATGGAATAAGTCAACAGTTCGCGGTTTTTTACATCCAACCCTTTGCGGGTATAATAGTCACCAAAACAATTGGCCGACAGATACTGCTGAATGTGCAACTGGTTAGCCGGCGACTGTTTGTACATCGTGTCTATCATATCCCCGAAAATCTCTTTCTGCAATGCCAATCCTTTTTCCATACGGTTTTCAGGCGTAGTGGTGGATTGTCCTTTGAGCGGCAGCTTTATTCCGCGTTCGGCAAGAATTTCATTGGTGAGATAAACAAAATCAATCACTTTGGCAATGCCCACGTAGGGAACCGACTGATACAGGATTTCCTTTACTTCTACCGGTGTAACACCCACATTGAGTGCGGCATTCATCATCATTTTGTATTCCGACTGAGCCTGGCAGGCAATAGTAGAGCCGAGAATCATCATCACCCTGGTTTTGGTATCGAGATTGCCATACTTGATGACATCGTCAAAGGCAAAATTGTCAAATACCTGAATTAGTTCCGGATCTGTTTCCTTTGCTTTTGATTGGTATCCGGGCCACAGCTCTTCGTGGTTTTTGATGGCGGCTTTGGTAAGTTGTGGCTCATTAACCGATGTCGTTTCAACAGCTTTGTAGCTGTCGTAGTCTGTGTCGCTCACTTTCTCCAACCATTCGGCAGGGCCGGCATTGGTATTCACTTCTACGGCAATATGTGCGAACCAGCTAATTGGAGTAGCTCCATGCCAATGCTTCACGTTGGGAGCGATTTTTACCACATCACCTGGTTGAAGCAACTGAATGGGTTTGCCTTCTTCCTGATAATAGCCTTCACCGGCAGTTACCAGCAACAATTGTCCGCCAGGATGTTTGTGCCAGTTGTTCCGGCATCCCGGTTCGAATGTTACATTTGCCATTGGGCAATTGAAAACGTTATCCTTCTTTACCAGCCAGTATAACCAAACTCTACCTGTGAAATAGTCACTCTTAAACTCTTCGCCTTTCGGGAAGATCGTATTAAATACTTGTTGCGTTGTTTCCATCTTTTTGTCTTTTTGAATATTCTTACCCAGCGCATTGGAAAGAATGGTTAGTATAAGCACTACGGCCAGTGCCAATCTGTATTTAGTATTCTTATGCATAGACGACTAACATTTAATTCTCAGGTATGCGTTCATCTATTCCAACGGTGCAAAATTAAAAACAAAAACCGCAGGGAATTTTTCTCTGCGGCTCAAATATTTTTGCTGTACAGCTCAATCTGTTTACTTGCTTGGGGCGCTTCCGAATTGCTTTTTATAAGCATTCGAAAAATGCGACATGTTTTTAAATCCCACTTCCAGATAGACATCAGACACTTTGCAGTTTTCGTTTCGTATTTTATCGTGTGCCACATTTAGTCGCTTTTCAATCAGCCATTTTTGCGGTGGCAGGTCGCTTAATTTCTTAAAATCTCTTTTGAATGCAGCAAGGCTACGTCCGGTAAAACCGGCTATTTGCTCGACCGAAAGGTCAAACATATAATTCTCTTCCAAATAATCCAAAATATCTATTTTCCATGGTTCGGTAAAGTCGAACAGTGCCGGATAAAAGGCTTTATCTATGCTCAGCAGCGAATAAACGCCTTCATGCAGTTTCAGCTGCATGAGTTCTTTTACCGGTTCTTTATCTGAATCGAAATATGGCTTCATGGAATGAAACAGGCTTTCAATATCAGCAGTTTTCGGTAACTTTATCACACTTGGTTTATACTTTTCTGCTTCAAGTGGAAGCCTTTTTTTATCCAGTTTCTGGTAGAAATCACGTAAGAAATTACGCTTGAATATCATAAATATGGCCTGAAACTGCTCTTCGCCAAGAGGTTGTTTCGTCATGCTCACTCGGTTGTCTCGTCTTAGGAAAGCACACTCTCCTTTGTGAACCACAATTTGTTTGTGATCCTCATTAAGAACTATTTCTCCCGAATAGACATACACCAGCATATGATCATGAATCATTTGTGCACAGCTTCGCTCGTTATTGAAATAATAACTAAAGAAAATGTCGTTATAGTTGAATCGCATCGATTCGGAACGTTCAAAAGCCATAGTGCTATTTTTGTGTCAAAGATAGTGGTTGTTTAGTCGTTCGGCAACAATGGCTATTAATTTTTAGTATTGCGGTTTGTTTGAAATTTATCCTACCCGTTAGTTGTAAAAAATACTCGCTTGCCCATATTCCCCAATCTTTCTGATTTGTCACGACGGAAAAACGATCCTGTTTATCGGTGACTCTTTTTTTGATACGCGTTGGTTCTGGACCGATTTATTTTTTGCAAATGATCAGCACTCCAATTACACCTGGAATCCAGCCGCAACAGGTTAGGATGAAGTTGATTACGAAGGAACCGCGCCCATTGCCGATGACGGCCAGAGGCGGAAATACAATGCAAAGAAGGACTCTCCAGATGGACATGTTCGTTAACTTTTCAGCGTATCCCTAAAGTAAGCATAAAAAATCAAAAGACAGGTTGGAGAAAACCATCTTATAAGAATTTATTGTAAATAGAGCCATTTCTACATTGGTGAACGGGAAATCATCGCTTTCGGCAAATTTCAATATAGAATTAGGTGAACTCCTTGGGCTGTTCTACCATGACGAAAAGGTAAATAAATTTATTCTTATCACTTAATAATACGGATAAAAATAAATAAATTTATGGTCGTATAGAATTGATCGTTTTTGTTTGTGTTACTGATTTGAAGAATGAGTTTAAGGCTTGTATTAAAAATAGAGTTAAAATGAAGAATATGAAAGATTTGATTGCCTGTTGCGGCTTAGACTGTGAATATTGTGATGCTCGCATTGCTACCGTCAACAATGATAATGAGCTGCGTGAGAAGACTGCCAGAAAATGGAGTGAGATGAATCATGCGCCTGAGATTACGGCAGAAACCATCAACTGTATGGGTTGTCGTACGGATGGAGTGAAGTTTGCTTATTGTGACCATTACTGCGAAATCCGCAAATGTGTAGCTCGGAAAGGGCTCAATACTTGTGGTGATTGTATGGAATTGGAAGATTGTCAGATTGTTGGCGCTGTATTAATGAATGCACCCGAGGCGAAAAAAAATCTGACTGATTGACATGTCTCTTGGGGCAATTGGGGAAGGCTTGTGGAGTTCCGGTTTTCCGGACTGGTACACTTATAAAAACATTAATCACTAAAAAATCTTTTGTGTCTACTTTCTCGATATGGTACAGTGGTACAAACAAAGATAGTTAAAAAAGCCAACTCGCCGAATTATATTATGCCAACTCGCCGAATGAAATTAAGCCAACTAGCCGAGTTTCAAAATATCTTGTAACTTTGTCAGCAAAATCAACTTCATATGAACGATTATAGACCAAGAGTTGTTGATGCCTTACTCAAAAGAAAGCTGGCAGGTAAAGGTGCTGTTTTGATAAAAGGTCCCAAGTGGTGCGGTAAGACGACCACTGCAGAGCAAGTAGCAAAAAGTGTTCTGTACATGTCTGATACAGGTAGCAGGGACCAAAACATAAAATTGGCAACTATTGATCCACACTTAATACTGGATGGTCCAACACCCAGGTTGATTGATGAATGGCAAGTTGCTCCAGTTCTTTGGGACGCTGTCCGCTTCGAAGTAGATCATAGAAAGAAGCATGGACAATTTATCTTGACAGGTTCTGTCGTAATGCATGAAGAAGAAGATAGTAAGCAAATTCAGCATACAGGAACTGGACGGATTGCTAGATTGGTGATGCGTCCGATGAGTTTATGGGAGTCCGGTGATTCTAATGGGCAAGTCAGTTTAAGTGATTTGTTCAAGTCACCAGAACGAATAGCTGGAACGTGTGATTTGACATTACAGGATATTGCATTCATCACATGCCGGGGAGGATGGCCTGACACAATTTCTATGGATCACAGTGTTGCATTGGATCAGGCTTTTGATTATGTAGATGCTGTTGCCGAAACAGATATTTCAGAAGTAGATCATGTCAATCGAGCCCCAGAGCAAACTCGCCGTCTGTTGCGCTCCTACGCACGTAATCAAGGGACACAGACATCTTTAACAACGTTAAGGGATGACATGAAAGCCAACGAATCCGGAACGTTCAGCGAAGATACTGTCGGTTCATACGTAAAGGCTCTCAACAAAATATATGTCATTGAAGATATGCGCGCCTGGAATCCCAATCTTCGTTCAAAGACGGCTATTAGAACTTCAGATAACAGATATTTTATAGACCCTTCAATTGCTACGGCAGCTTTAGGCCTTGGTCCAACTGATTTAATCAATGATTTGAACACCTTCGGCTTAATCTTTGAGACATTATGTGTGCGTGATTTGCGCGTGTTTGCAGATGCACTTGATGGTAATGTTTATCATTATCGTGATAAAGATAAACTGGAGTGTGATGCTATTGTACATCTCCGTAACGGCTCCTATGGGTTGATTGAGATTAAACTGGGAGGCGATTCATTAATAGAAGACGGTGTAGAAAGCCTTCTGACATTGGCGAAAAAGATAGATACAACAAAAATGAAGAATCCTTCTTTTTTGATGGTATTGACCGCTGTTGGAAAATATGCTTTTCGAAGAGAAGATGGCGTTTATGTTGTGCCTATAGGGTGCTTGAAAGATTAAGTTCTATGAATTAATAGCAACCAGATATACAAGCATGTAGGAAAGAATGATAGTGTTGCTTCACTTCCTTCCAAGTTGATGATTCGCTCTTAGTGTTCAGGGAGTATTTTAGCGTTACTTCAGCATCATCCCAACCTAAATTATCAATACCCTTGGGTGGTCTTCGTCTTCTGAATAATAATAATTCAATTTAGGAGTATTTGGATTTGCCTTATACTACACTTCCATCTGCTCGTCAGTATCCATCATTACACCGATTAATATGCTGGGAATAGCGAATAAAGAGATAATTGGTTATTCTCCCTCGCAAATCTGCTGGATGTAACGGTCAAGGTCAATACCAGAACCATCTTTGCCTGTCAACTTATAGAAAAGCCGGCGGCGAATGTTGCTTGCATTACTCTTTGTGCAGACGAGGAGAACGGACATCTGAAGAGGACTACAGCGAATGGCAAGCAGACTGATGACATGACATTCCTGTTCTGTTAGCTTCTTTCCCGACTGATGCTCTGCATATTGCTGTTGAAGAGTAGTAAACAGGTGAGGGTGCAGTCTGTTTATTTCGTCTTGTAAAGACTGCCACTCTTCGGTCTTAGGATGTGTGTCTTCTGCTGACAAATCATGGAAACGATGGGCTATGGCGGTGTCGATGATAGTATGCCTGTCGTGATGTTGTGAAGACTTTATTAGTTCGGCATATTCGTAGTTTTGCCTTAGCGTCTCTTGATGCTGTAACCTCAGTTGCCGGTAACGGTAGACGATGAAAACGCAAACGGCGACAAGCAGAAGTAAACCATAGAAGAGCGATGTACTCCGTTGCTGTAATGTCAGTTCATGCTCGACGAGTGCTTTACGTTGCCTGTATTCTTCCTTGCCCTCCAATAGGCGATCTCTCTTCAAGGCATTGAGGTGATTATCTAGTTCATTTTCGTAGTAATTACGCAAACGGTTGTTGGGATCGCGTTTGCTGAATGTATCGTAAAGCAACAACATACCTTGGTCGGCCTGACATCGGGCGTAGTTGTTTTGGTGATGTTCTAATTTGTTGTAATAGTAATAGGCCGAGTCGAAGTCCCCAGTATGCATAAAAAAGTCACCCTGCAGTTTCCAATATTCTATGGCTGCAAACGATTCGGCATGTTGCAGGTCTTGGTGCGTGTATTGTGTGTAGCGATTCATCCAATGTGCCACTGAGTCGTTCATTGTGCCGTTGTTCATATAGACCATATAAGGGAAAAAAGCATCTACTGACCAGTCTTTGCGCCCGCGTTGCCACAGTTCATCGGCCGCCATTCTTGCAGTGCTTAAATAGTGCTTGTTATGGTACATCATCAAACCAACAAAGGCGTCTTGCCCCATATAGCGGTAGTACGACAACGTGTCACCCGAACTAAGGGCTAATGCCATGGCTCGCCTTGCCTGCAAATGTGCGAACATATCATCAAGATTATAGAATTGGTTGATGCTCGACTCATATAGAAGCTCTGCCGTGGTGCGTGGGTCATAGTAGACGCTTGTGGAATCTACACAATCGAGTGCCATTTCGTAAGCGAAGCCTTCGTAGAAGAGTGCTCCGTGTCGGCGATACACCTTTGCCATCATACGCCAAGCTTGTTGCTGTTCCACCGGTGAACCGTGACGCTCCATGTAGAACAGTACGGCATGGGCATCAGCATCGCTGGGCAACGTGTCGTATTGTTCGCAATCTTCCAGCAAATCATTCAGCATCTGAACCTGACGTTGGTGTTCCGGCTGACAAGCTGTACACAACGCCATCAAGAAACAGAGATAAAAAGATAAGTGCTTCATCGTTATCATCGTTTTTTTCGGATCCAAAATTAGCGGAAAGTATTGAAAACTACCTGTTGACTCAGTTTACAAATCAAATGAAAACCACTTGTAAACTCCAAATAGAGCTCTGCGGTGTGCTAGTCTGTACTTTTGCAGATGAAAAATGGCAAATAGCCCAAGAAGCCTATATTAGACGGCTATATGAAAGTCTGGCTATAAACTTAATAAAAACATGAGTACCTCTATGAGAACATGTGTAGCATTGTCGCTACTAACCCTGATGACAGTGTCAGGGAATGCACAAAGCCAGAATGACAAGATTGATATGAACAGTGAAGAAATGGTGCGTCTGCGCGAAGAGTCAGAATCACGAGTCAAAAACCAACAAAAGCGATTGTCTCCATACGATGAACGAAGCAGGGGCAAGGCGCTTAACCCGATGATGCCTGATTGTAGAGACATTTCTAACTATAAGACGATTGACTGGGGGACCATTTGCATTTTGTATGCGCTGAATGCCGGGGCCATTTCCGACCCGAAGACATACGATGACTTGCAACGACTGGAGATTGGACGGAACATGGTCAAGTACTATGGCTACTACGTCTATGAATCAGATTCTTGTGTGACTGCCGAAATGTTGG
>JAUZOU010000127.1 GCA_030706285.1 Bacteroidota bacterium | reverse complement strand
TGGGTTCGCGCTTGCGGAATTCAATACCAATTTGACAGATCCTTAGAATCCGAAACTGTCTGGTGCTGCTTCAGTTGCATCAGCATCCTGAAAAGCCTTGGCTTTCCGGTGAACCGGATTGCCTTCAACGTAAATTGCTTTCGGCGTGGCCGGGCAAACATATTCACAGCCTCCGCAACCGACGCAAATATCGGGATTGATTGAAGGGATGGTTAATACCCCTTTGTAAGGCACCATGCTAACAGCCTGAGTCCGGCAATGTTCAGAACAGGCTCCGCAGCTGGTTTCATCGTTATAAACGACACAATTGGTTTTAATGAAGACGACCCGTCCCATTTGAAGGGTATTCTTTTCTTTTTTTGTCAATTTTACGAGTGCGTCGGTCGGGCAGACATCCGAACACATCGTACAGTCTGCATTGCAGAAACCATGTTCAAAATCCATTCGTGGTAACATGATACCGGCCGCTCCGTATTCCAGCAGGGCCGGTTTCAAAATCCGGCTCGGACATTTTGAGACGCACAGGTGACAAGCTGTGCACGTTTCCAGCAAATGCTTGTGGCTGATGGATCCGGGAGGGCTCAATGGCTCTTTTTTATTGACCGTTTTTTTGGATGACGGCAGTGAAAGATTCTTTGCCATCAGGGTGGTTGGTACAGCGACAGCCGCTACAGCCATAGCACCGAAGAATCGCCGCTTTGACTGATCGACGTTTTCTTGTTCAGGTACCGCTTGCTTTTTGGCAGGCAACTTATAGCTCAGGCTATGACGTTTGCAGGTGGTTAGACAATCGTAGCAGGCAACGCACCGGCTGTAATCGACAGTCTTGTTGTGGCTGTCAATACAGGAAGCTTTGCAGGCTTTTTCACACAGGCCACAGCTGATGCAGGATTGTTCATCAAACCGCACTTTAAACAGCGACAATTTGGATACGTATCCCAAAACGGTTCCCACAGGGCAGATCGTATTGCACCAAGTCCTTCCGTATAGAGCGGCAAGGGCACCAATGACCAGAAATGTTAGCAGCGCAATCAATAGGGATACAAAGCTGAGCGTATAGATATCGACGTGGTAGAACGTATAGTTCTCAAAATGGTTGAATGCAGCAGCCAGGACATTGTTTCCAGCCATATAGGCAGGACGGAACAAGTGTGTGGCGATGCGACCGTAAGCACTGTACGGATCAAGCAGACTGAGTATGCTGGTGATACCTGCCAGATAGGATCCGATGACGACAATCAGCACGCTGAACCGCAGTACTTTTTTTTCTTTGCTGAACGATTGCTTCATTTTCGGACGGAAACGTTTCCGGATCCAGGTAATGATATCCTGAAAGATGCCCAACGGGCAAATCATTGAACAATAAACACGGCCAAACAAGAGCGTCAGTATCAGCCAGAAGGCAACTACGATAAACATTCCTGACAACAAGGCTGGTACGAATTGGATGTGAGCCAGCCTAAACAGATGATCCGTCGATTTATTGGCAAAATCAATAAACAAGAGAGTCAGTAACGAGAAGGCAATAATTGCCAGAAAAATGCGAAAATGTTTCAGTTTCATCAGCTAGTAACTACTTAAAGATTTATCCGTTTGATGTTCAGTTTGTCAATATTCATTGTACCAAGTTTCAATGCCTGACCTTTGGCAATATGAGTGACGCTTTCAAGCGGCATTCGTTCGATTTGGTTGAAAAATTTCGTGGCAGCTGTATCGACAGCTATGATATCTCTGGACAGAAACATCGCCTTGGCTTTTACCACATCGTTTTCAGAACGTCCCTGAGGGCCGTTGCTCTTCATGACCCTGTAGGCATCCACGACATTCAGGACAGCCGGTTTAGGTAAGGTACAAATATCGGCGATGCATTGCTGCAGGTCATTCCGATGGAAATAACCTCTGTCCCAGACAATGCCCATGTGATTCTTCATGGCGATGGTCATTTTGGGACCGCCGTGATTTTTCAGGATGGGTACATTGATCCAGACATCGCTGTCGAGAATGGCGGTATGCACTTTGGCTTGTTTTAGCCTGACACCTTTGGGCAATGAAATTTCACGATAGTACGATTCTTCATTGCCAGGAACGACCTTTGCTCCAGCTGCTTTTGCTCCAGCCTCGATGCCGCTGTTGGCATAGCATTTGCGCCAGTCATCGCAGGTGTGGTCAAATACGATAACCTCGCTGGCGCCAGCTTTCAGACATTCCCTGACAATTTCCGCCACCAGTGCCGGATTCGTATTGGCGGCGAGGTCCGGTGTCTTATCCCAGCCGATATTCGGTTTGACGGTCACTTTCTGACCTTTTTTTACAAATTTTCCCATTCCTCCGAGTTCGATAATGGCTCTTCTGAACATTTCAACAGGTTCGCCACCCATAATGGCGACCATGTCACAGGAACGACGGCCTGGTTTTGCCACTTTTTGAGCCATAATATCCATGCCTCCGCTCAGTTTGATGGTTGAGGCGATACCTGTTAATGCTGCGGCTTTGAGAAAATCTCTTCGTTTCATATGATCGTATTTTTTTCGTTCAACTAATCCATGGGAACCTGAAACAAGGCTCGTCATAGAGTGCATAATCCGCTTTACCATTAACGGCAAAGGTTGCGACATGTGCGGCACCCTTTTTTTCCAGTAACTGTTTGGCAAAATTCAACGTGGTTCCTGTCTTTACCCGGTCTTCCACGAGCAACAACTTTTTGTCCGTTACGTCAAATTGAATGGGTTCAAGTAATCTGGGCTCATCATACAACTGTTCTTGATGGTCATCTCTCAGATGGAGTTTCAGCAACTGCAAATCGCAATGGAGCCGTTGGTTCAGAATAGCTGCCGGAATGATGCCTCCGTTTGCTATAGCCACAATCAGCTGAAAGGATTCCTCAAATTCAATGGTCCGGAAACGGCCCATGATTTCTTCAAAGGTCTTAACGTTCATAAGCAGCCATCGCCTTTAACACCATCCAGCCACCAATCAGCTGAAGGAACATTCCGGGAAATCCGAGGCGGAAATCCTGCAACGCTGCAGAAACATCCGAACAGATGATCCATTCGGCCAAACCGCCCAATAGTTGGTAGGAAAGGATAACCAAAGCGATGAGCATCAGTGATATCCTCCGGCTTTTTCTGGCGATCATGGCAGCTGCCACGGCCAGCAAGCATGATTTGACCAGAATAACAGGCAGCATGGCAGGCAACGGCATGCCAAACAGCCAACTGTTGATTAACGGAGAAAAAATGGCTGTCATCAAACCGACCTTAAGTCCGAATTTGTAAGCCGCAATCAAGGTAAAAAAGTAGATGGGCAGGAATATCAGGCCACCAGTTGGAATCAGGTGACAGAGTTGAGGTAAAATCAGGTTGCCGGTTACAAAGGCTCCTGTGAACAACCAAGTTCTGCTATCCTTGACTGAAAGATCCAGCGGATTGAAGGCAAGGGCTGTACTCATAAAATGAAATGTTTAATGTTGTCTGAAAGAATTCGTCACACAAATATCCAAGCAACCGGAACAGCTAGACTAGAAGATGATCAGGCAAAACCAATTGTTGAAAAAATGCTTGACAAATATGGCCAAAGCATCTGTCAATACCAAAAATACCCGGAAAATTCTTTACCTTTCGTTCGATTATTTTTAGCTGAAAAAAACCTGCCATCTGATGTCAGACCATTACTGATATGGCTCTGACTAACCATCAACAGAGACTTCCATTTAAATTGATACCTGAAATGACAAACCGTGTACTACTAAAAATCCACTGCTGGCTGTCAATCTGTTTATTCTTTTTTGGTTCAGGCATCCAAGCGGCAGAACCAACAGCCCAAGGAAATAAACCTGCCAGTTGGGAAGGGAAAGAGCGCACCTTACGCTATTCACCCGACGGAGATGCTTTTTTCATCAAGAATGGCAATCAACGGTTTACTAGAGCTATTTATGGCACGAATACCCCTTTCCGGTTTGAAACGAGCGATTTTCCGGAATTCGGGCTGTACATGCCAAATTTTGGCGGTAGCCTGTATATGGCTCTTGCGACACAAGATACCGCCGTCTGGGTGAAAGACCTGGACGTCGTTGAATCCAGGTTTGTTTCCGGCAAACGGACTTACCTGCTGAAAGATACAGCCATTCTTGGTAAGGGATTTTTAAACATCACCGCCCTGGCTATGGCTGATGAAGATGGCTTTTTGCTGAAAACCGAATCGAGCAATATACCTGAAGGCGTCCGGATTTGTTTGATTTACGGAGGCGCCAGCGATAAACGGTTTTCAAGAAATGGCGACCTGGGAGCCGATCCGGCCGACTGCTTTTACCTGACACCGACTGCTTGCCGTGACAATCAGTTTAACTTGGCCGGAACGGGTTTTGAGCTGATTTATGGCAAAAGTAAAAAAGAACTGCGTGGCGTTTTTCCGGAAGGAAGTCTCTTGCGTTTATCGGATGGTAACCAAATAGACCATTTGCGCGAACTGTTGAATACCGGCCCGTCGGAATCGCCGGTTCTTGTTGCTGAATATCCGCTACATTCTGCAAGTCCGTTTTACGCGGCAATCTATCATCCGTCAAAAGACAGTGTGCTATCATATAACCAACTACCGGACGCTTATTCAAAAGGAGAAGCGTTCAGGAAGGCGGTTGCTGAAAGAGTGAAGATTCAAACCCCTGATCCCTTTATCAATACGCTGGGCGGTATATTATCGGGGGCAGAAGATGCCATTTGGCAATCTCCGAGCTACCTGCATGGGGCTATCGGATGGCGTACGCCGTTGACAGGATGGAGAGGTGCCTATGTTGCTGATGTGTTGGGCTTGCATGACAGAGCCAGAACTCATTTCGAGGCTTATGCTGCTTCTCAAATCACCGATGTGCCGGTGACATTACCACCATTGCAGGATGAGGCAACCTATCTGGCCCGTTCAGCTAAAAAATGGGGAACACCTATGTATAGTAATGGCTACATCACCCGTGCTCCGAACAGCACCTCACAGATGAATCATTATGACATGAACCTCGTTTATATTGACGAATTGTTATGGCATCTTAACTGGACAGGCGATCTGGACTATGCCAGAAAGGTGTTCCCTGTCATCAAACGGCATCTGGCATGGGAGAAGAACACGTTCGACCCTGACAATGACGGGCTGTACGATGGGTATTGCTGCATCTGGGCCTCAGACGGTTTGCAATACGACGGAGGCGCCGCGACGCATTCGACAGCCTATAACTACAGGGCAAACAAAATGGCCGCCAATATAGCCCGGCTAATCGGAGAGGATCCGACGCCCTATCAGGAGGAATCAGACCGGATACTGAAAGCCATCGACGGGCAACTTTGGCTGAAAAACAAGGGATGGTGGGCAGAATTCAAAGACAACATGGGAAATAAAGGTGTTCATGAAGATGCCGCCGTCTGGACAATTTATCATGCCATCGATTCAGATGTGGAAGATCCTTTTATGGCGTATGAGGCGACGCGTTATGTGGATACGAACATTCCGCATATTCCTGTCCTTGCAAAAGGTTTGACTGACAGCACCAATTATGTCGTTTCCACATCAGACTGGCAGCCTTACATGTGGTCGATCAACACGGTTGCTTTTGCAGAAATTGCCCATACGGCGCTTGCTTATTGGCAAGCCGGAAGAGGAGACGAAGCCTTTCGCCTCTATAAAGGGGCTATCCTGGATGCCATGTATCTTGGCTCAGGCCCTGGAAATATAACACAGGTGTCATTTTATGATGCAGCCAGAGGGGAAATGTACCGTGATTTTGCCGATCCTGTTGGTATGGCAGCCAGAGCGTTGATTCATGGATTGTTCGGTATCGAGCCTGATTTGATGAACGGCAGGCTGATGATCCGTCCGGGTTTCCCTGCCTCGTGGAAACAGGCAAGCCTGGAGACTAAAGATCTCATCTATCGTTTCGAACGGCAAGGGAACAAGGATGTTTATACCCTGATCCCGACGTTCCGGCGAAAGCCGGAAATGCTATTGGAATTACCTGTACGTGGAGATCGTGTCAGTTCTTTAACCCTGAATGGGAAGAATATTTCCTATATGTTGAAAGACCGGGCTGTGGCTTTTCCGAAATTGGTGGTAAATGCAGATATGGTGGATACGTGTGAGATTGTCGTGGAATGGGATGGAAAACCTGTTCAACCTGAGCCCGTTTCGATGACTGTCGCAAAAGGACAGACGTACCGGCTTGATTTGCCGGGAGCGACCGGTGAATGGTATGATCCGGAAGCCATACTGGGCAGAGACCAACGCTGGCAAAATCATCAACTGATGGGAACTGTGACGGGTGAACTGGGCCACAGGACCTTATTTGTCAGGATGAAACAAGGCCTGATGAAATGGTGGCAGCCCATTGATGTGACGGTGCTTCCACCGGTGGAATGTCTGAATCAGGGAGATGACGCGGTACTGACTGTCAAACTGGTCAACCATTTGCAATATCCGCTGAAAGGGCGTTTATACGTCAATGAATCGAGCAAGTCTGTCCCTGTAAGCCTTGAAGGCGGAGGCAGCCGGTTGTTTCGTTTCGGAAAGGATATGGAACGGTTTGGTACGAACCGTCTTAATCTGCAGACAAGCGATACCACGTATCAATTTGACGCCATCAACTGGAATGTTCAAAACCAAGCCGGAACACGCTATGAGCCGGTCGATCTTTCCGGTTTGTTTAATGAACGGTTGAGAAACATCTATGCTTATGGCAAATATCTGTCACCCCGATGGCCCTATACGACATTACAAGTACCGACGCAAGGCATGGGACAATGGACAAATCCGAAAGCGCTTTCGATCATTGATGACAAAGGTCTGAGTGCCAAAGCCGGCGTCGAAGGCCGTTTTGTATTGCCTCAAGGGATACCGTTTGCTACACCCGGAGATACCCTTTCAAAGAATATCATTCTGACGACGCTGTGGGATAATTACCCGGATGAAGTAACCATCCCGGTTTCAGGCAATGCCTCCAGCGTCTATTTCATGGTCGCCGCGTCCACTTATTACATGCAATCACATTTCGTGAATGGTCTCTTTACCGTTACTTATCAGGACAGTACAAAAGACACGTTGAAACTCGTACTTCCCGACAATCTGCTTCCGCTTGACCAGGATATCTTTATCGATGGCTATGCCTTCAGATGTGCCACTCCAAGGCCTTACAGGATACGTTTAAAGACAGGTACCGTCAGTAAAAATCATGCTGAAGCGTTGGGTTTGACTATGTCGAATGATCCGCTCATCGTGGACGGTGGTATGGCTACCGTTCTCGATATGCCGTTGAACAAACAAAAGAAATTGTCTTCGATCTCGCTGAAAACGACAGCCAATGAAGTGATCATAGGACTGATGGCGGCCACATTGGTCCGGTAACAACAGCCTTTTCAATCATTTATTAAATTAAAGCATTCAACCATGAAACAAAACCGGAGCATTTCCTTGCTTATACTGGCTCTCATATGCCTGTCTGTGTTGCCATTTCCCGTTATGGCACAGCAAGATTCTACCCTTCGTGGTCATAAAATCAATCCGGATAGGCTTCCCCCGCATACCCTTCCGGTTTGGGTGCATGATCCTGTCATGATGAAACAGAAAGACACCTATTATTTATTTTCCACAGGAATGGGCATTACGATCCAATCTTCCAAGGATAAGATCAACTGGAAAAAAGAAAAAAGTGTGTTCCAAGCCAATCAACTGCCTGGCTGGCATCGAGCTTCCATCCCCAATCAGGATGGTAATTTGTGGGCTCCGGATATTCATTATTGGGATGGCCATTATTATTTGTACTATTCTGTCTCTGCCTGGATGAATTTCAATTCCAGCATCGGTTTAGCCACCAATACGACGCTGGACCCGAATGATCCCGACTACAAATGGGTAGATCAGGGTTGTGTGATTAGTTATCGGAATGGAGGTGAAGGCGTGAATGTCATCGATCCGAATGTGTTCATCGACAAAGATGGCAAAGTTTGGTTGCTGTATGGGTCATACAAAGCCGGA
>JAUZOU010000126.1 GCA_030706285.1 Bacteroidota bacterium | reverse complement strand
TGTTGTTCAGAGGATTGAGCAGGTTTGTCAGCTTTTCACTGCTTAGCTCATTAAAACTTCGGGTCTTTTCGTCGAAGATGGCATTGGCGACATTCTGAAATTCGAGCTTAATGGTTTCATGCAATTTTTCCAGTTCGCTTTTCTGGGTGCCGAGTTTTTCGAGCAAAACTCGATTATCAGCCTCAAGCTCAATGGTGTGCCTGCTCTGAATATCCAGGACCTGCTGTTTTTCTTCCAGTTTGTTCCTGCTTTCTGTAAGTTGTTTGTTGAGTTGTTCGGTGGTGGTTTGTGCATGGTGCACGTCCGACTCGGTTCTGGAAAGTTGCCGGTTGAGATCGAGCATTGCTCCATCTGATTTGCCTTTTTGCCTGATGGTTCCAATTAACCAACCGATGACAATTCCCGCCAGTAATCCGGCCAACATATAGCCTATCTCTGTCATGAAACTGTCTGCATAAAAGGAAAGTTTTGCAAATATAGGAATTTTAACGGTGACTTGGCAGCAAAAATAGGTAATCATTCTATATAAATTGCCTGTTGACAGGCTCATGCACGAAATAATTGGCGACTATTTTTTCGTATGTTGTTCAATAAATTCAACCGAACGGTCGATGATATCATTATTGTTTGCCTGGTCCATTTCCATAAGACCGTGTTTGCCACCCTTGTACACGATAAGATCGTGCTCAATGCCCTCTTTTTTTAATGCTTTAACCAATTCCTTTGATTGACCCAGTGGTACGATTTCGTCTTTGTCGCCATGAAAGATCAGTATCGGCACGCTTTTTCCCGAAACGTAGTTGATGGGAGAGTAGAGCGTGCATAGTTTGCCCGTTTGACGTTTGTCGTGGTCAATATCTGTCCCTGTAAAAGAGGATAGAATGAATTGGCGCTTGTCATACAATGCTTTTGAATACAATTTCAGCACCCATAGAGCCGGATGGCAAAGGCCTGGTTTGAAGAGTTTGTTCACATTTACAGGCCCGAAATTGTCGACAATATAACTCACCTTTGAAGAATAAGTTCTCAATTCGGGTGCCCCTGCAAAGTCATTGTCGTTCGAATAAGCCAGTAACATAGCTAAATGACCTCCTGCTGAGGAGCCCCAAACACCAATGTTCTTAGAATCGAACAAATAGGTCCCCGCCTGTTTCCGGATCCATCTGATGGCATCTTTGCAGTCGACGACGGGAGAGGGGAAATGCGTTTTCGGGCTAACCAGACGATAATCAATGCTGACAACCGCATATCCTCGATTCGTCAGACTGGTCAGTATGTTCTGACGATAACCGTCTTTGACAGCGGTTTTATCACCGGAAATCCAACTGCCACCATGAATATATACGACGACAGGCACATTGGGGCTTTTACGTACGGTTGGTGGATAAATATCCAGCCTTAATGTATCGTGTTGAATGACTTTATAGGGAACGTTTATCAGGGAAGCTGGCTGTTGTGCCAATCCTGTAACGTTGACAAGCAGGATGCCTGATAGTAGCAATAACATGAATTTTACATGTCTCATAGGCATAAGATGGTTTGAATTAGTCGAATCAGTTTAGTTACAACCAGCCATTTTCCTTATACCAGACAATGGTTTCTTCCATACCCTGCTGAAGGTTATAACTGGCTTTGAATCCAAGGTCTCTTTCGAGAGGAGTAATGTCACAAGTCCAGTTCCGTTGCTTCATGATCCTGATTTTATCCGGACTGATGAGCGATGGCTTTCCGGTGACTTTGCAGAACAAGGCACCAAAAACAGAGATGAGGTGAACCACAAATAACGGAAAAGTGATCCTGAACACATGCTTTTTATGCAGCACATTTTTTACGATATCAGTATAGGCTTTTGAGGTATAAATATCCCCGTCTGCCACAAACCAGTCTTTATTATGCAGAGGCGATTCAATGGCTGAAAAGCAAACGTTCACTAAGTCCTTGATATAAATAAAATTAAGCAATTGCGGTTTAAAACCTAAGGCTACATCCACCCCTCTTTGAACCATTTTAGCCATGACATAATAATCTCTTTCTCTGGGTCCGTAGACGCCGGTTGGCCTTAGAATGATGTATGGAAAATCAGGCAAAGACTGGAGATATTGTTCAGCTATCAGTTTGCTTTTTCCGTAGGCTGTATTCGGTTGTGGTGTACTGTCTGAGCGAAGGGGCGTATAATGCTTTTCATCTCCAGGGCCATAAGCAGCCATACTGCTCATGAAGATGAAGATGGATGGTGTATTGCCACTGTTTCTCAGCGCATCGATCAGCTGCTTTGTATATTCGTAGTTGATGTTGTAGAAATCGGCTTCATCTGGGCTCTTTGTGATGCCGGCACAGTGAATGACGCACTCCCATTTGCCATATTGTGCCACATGCTGCTCAATTTGCTGTTGCAAGCCATTGCCGTAATTCAGATCAATCAAGTGGATTGACGGATCTGTCAGAAAGGCGCGGTTGCTGTGCCGGCGAATGCCAGCCCAGACGTCCCAGCCTCTTTTCAAGGCTTCATCCACGTAAAAGCTTCCGATAAAGCCACTGGCTCCTGTAACGAGCATTTTTTTCATTTCAACGGGCAAACCTTAGTTTATTATAAGCAAATGTAGCATATATTTGTGCTATGCAAAAAAAAGGAAAACAAGAAAGCCTCCATCCTTCCGTTTTTTTGCGGATACAGGGTCAGAAGAAACGTTGCCGTTGATGGCAAAATAAGGCTGGACTTTTTTTAAATTTTTAATCTGGAAGCAAACTGTTTGGCATTGACACAGTCAAATGTCTGTTAACGCATGAAGAACTTTTTTCTAAAATGGCTGGTTTAGTAGATAAAAAATGATCAGTATGAAACATCTTTCGTTAGTTGGCTTATTTACCATTGGTTTGTTCAGTTTAAATGCTCAGGATGCAAAGATCATCCAGTTGAATGAACACAGTAAAGTCCGGGGAGTGACGGTCATGGAAGCGTTTCAACAACGCCAGACCATCCGTGAATATGACTCAACGCCCCTTTCCATGCAGGATTTGTCGGATGTGCTGTGGGCTGCAAACGGAATTAACCGGCCGAATGGAAAAAAGACGGCACCATCAGCCATGAATTCACAGGATGTTGGTATTTATGTTTGTCTGTCTGATGGTGCTTACCTCTATGATGCGGTGACGAACAGCCTCAAGCAAGTAACTTCACAGGATATCAGATCGATGATGGGCCGTCAGGCCGGTACTTCCGTTTATTTACTGCTAGTAAGTGATTTATCCAACTATCGAAATTACAATCCGTCGAATACGGAGCAAAATAAGCATCTGGCTGAAATGAGCTGTCTGGATGCAGGTATTGTCTCTCAAAATATCTCGGTTTGCTGTGCCGGTCTTGGTCTTGCAACATGGCCTCGGGCCGGTATGGATCAGAGTGGCCTTCGCACAGCATTGAAACTGAAAGATTCACAGATTATCTGGCTGAACCACCCAGTTGGCTATCCTAAGAAATAAGTTATTAAGGACTCTTGACGGTTTTATTCATAAAGTGGTTCAATACGCCAACCATTGGCCGGAAGTAATGTCTATTTCATTTAATACCCAGGGGCTTACTACAGGGTTGTTTATTTTGACGATGGAACCCCTAAAAAATAAAAAGTGCCTCATAAGCAAATAGCTTAGAGGCACTTTTTTGGCTTTAGGATGATTCGATTATTTGACGATTTCCAGTTCGACTCTTCTGTTTTTCATACGATTGTGTACAGATGTATTCGGAACCAGTGGTACGTCAAAAGCGTTGCTTTCAGTGATAATCTGAATAGCCGGTACACCGTTCTTTATAAAGAGTTGTTTAACAGCAAGAGCCCGATTCAAACCGATCTTCAGATTGATTGTCCGGCTACCGATGTTACAGGTATGACCTGTTAGTTTTAGTGTGATATCCGGATTGGCGATCATAATATTGCTTAATGCCTTAACCTGTTCATTTTCAGAATTGATAGGCTTAACTCTGTTGAAATGGAACATAAATGCAATTTCCTTTGCCAGTTCCCGGGCTTTACCAATGGCCTGGCTGTTTGCCTGTAAGAGTTCCGGTTTAATCTCAACCCTTCTGTTCTTTTGGCGATTCTCGTTGGATGTATTCGGAACGAGCGGTTCATCAAAAGCTTTACTTTCTGTCCTTAATTGTGATGCTGGAGTACCATGTTCAATAAACAACTGCTTAACAGTTTCGGCACGTTTCAGACCGACCTTGCGATTGGCTTCCCTTGAACCGATATTGCACGTATGACCGATCAGATCAAGAGCGATAGTAGGATTTTCTTTAAGTAGGACGCTGAGAGCTAACAGCTTGTCTTGCTCGGTACTTAACGATTTAGCTGAGTTATAGTTAAACTTCAGGTTGACAGTTCCGGCAATTGTTTTGGTTTTTTCAAATGCTTCAGCTGTCTTGATGGAATCGTTGTTTATCGAAGCCAGAACGGGCTGTTCGGGTGTTATGGTTTCGGTAACCGTGTTTTCCTTCGTTGTATCGGTGGTTTGAGCAAGCACTGCCGGTTTGAGTTGCTCATGTCTATACCTGATGCCGTTGGTTTTGCCAATGTTTAAGTATATTCCGATTTTTAATCCAAACGAGATAGGTATAACTTTATCAGTTTGATTGGAGGCGAGAATGCCGTTATACGTACCATTCATCTGGTAAACCACTTTCGAATCAGCCTTCAGAATATTGTTGAGTCCATAGTTTACATAGCCGCCTACGTAAAGATCTGTTTTATTTGATAATTTATATAATCCACCCAGATCAGCGATGGCTGAATAGGTATTTTTAAACGTATAATCACCTTCAAAGCGGTTTATTGGTGTCGTAAAACCATATTGTGGCAAGTCGTCCAACGTGATGTTCCATTGTTTATAATAGCCGGTTGTAGTAATTTTGCCAGACTCCGACTTATAGGAGGCAGATAAAGGTATGGCTATTTTTGCACCGGCAGACGCCAGTAAGCCAATTTTATCATTCAAATAGCGGCGGTATTGAATCGTCAACGGAATGTCAAGAAACAAGGTTTGCTGTTTCTCCTTCCAGTTTTTGTATAATGTACTTAGTACAAACGGATCGCCATTGACATCTGTTTCAGAAGAAGTGGTTAAATAATTGATTGAAGAAGCTGCTGAGTAGGTTTGTAACCCGATGCCGCTTTGAATGCCAAGTTGTGGCATGAAAAAGAAGCTATAAGCTGCATTGACGGTATATCCTAGCCGGCCTTGTTGCGTTCCGTTTTGAAGTTGATAGGAAAGGTTGTTCAATCCTCCACCTGCGTTGAAATGGAGGTAATGACCTGATTCTTGCGCATGGAGCATACCGACAGCTAAAAAGCAGTATATTATGATAAGTTGTTTTTTCATGTTTCAGCGTAATTATTTTTCGACAACGACTTTAAATACTTCATTGATACCTCTTTCTGAAGATAAATGACCGATATAAACTCCAGGAACAGCCGGAAGTGTCACTTGATTCAGTTCATTAACTTTGCCGGAATGATAGATCATGATTCCCTGAGCGTCATAGACAGTTAATTCGGCATTTTGTAACTCCTTATAATTGAAGCCAGTCAATTGGACGGTGAGTTTCTGATTCAACTTCAATGAGCTAGGTGATACAACGACACTTTTTGCTACCTTATTATTCAGAACTTTAGGACATGAATAAATGGTTTTTCCATCGGTTGTAATAACCTTTAATGAATAGGAACCGACCAGATATCCCGAAGGATCACAATAAAATTGTTTTGTTGCTCCTTTTATTTCAACTCCATCTTTATACCATTGGTAGGAAGCGAAACGTTCGCTGCTGTTATCGCACAAGATAACATCGATGAATTTGACAACTATGTAGTCAGTCGAAAGGTTGACGACAAACTGGAATGGGTATTCGGGACTTGCCACACCAAGTTCATTTTGCAATTGCAAAGATCCTATGTATGTGCCGTCAGGAGTCCCTTCCGGAACTAAAATGGGTAAAATCCCAGTTGAGTCAGTGGTTGGTAATTCTGTAAAGGCCATATTTTCAATTCCTGCTTTTTGTGCTTCATCATCAAACGTTAGTTTGAATTGAGTCGGTGTACCTGTTAAGATCTTATAGGGCACTTCAAGATTATGGCCTTCACAACCGGCAGTCGTTATTTCTACAGGACTTAGTGCTATGTAATCCGAAATCTTCGCTCCAGTCAGAACAGTATCGATCGGGGCAATGTAATTGGCACTTGCAGCACCACTTAATGTATATGAAACAGTGATCTTTTTATTGATTCCGACGGCAGCCGTGTCGTAATTGGCTGTTGCTGAAACAGTCACCTTGTCTGTGTCAACACGTTCCACACCTAATAACTGACCAATGTCAGTTATTTCAGCAGCAGTAGTTCCATCTATCATTTTGTTCATAATTAATGTAGGTGCTGTAATGGTTAGTTGCTTGGGTTTGATAGCTGCCGCTTTGACTAAATAAGTTACGGATGGCGGAGCTGCATAATTGCCGGCGGCAGGGCCGGAAAGGACATAGCTGATGGTTATTGTTTTGTCAGTGCCAGCTGTTGAATCGGAGTAGACGGCGATGGCTGTAATAAAGACTTTTCCGGAATCCTCCGGGGTAATGTTCTTTAAAAAACCGGCCATAACATCAGCCTGTGGATTTCCGTCGTACACCTTATCGGGTATGACAGTAGGTTCGGTAACAGCCACTTGCAGAGTTGTGATGGATGCTATAAGATAGCCCGGCTGGGTTAAGGTATAATTTGCTATATCATTACCGGATAGTTCCATAGCAGAAGCAACTGGTATATCTGTTCCAATACCGGATTGGGCAAAAGTACCTATTGTATCATTTGTCAGGATCACATTTTCTGAGCCAACGATACCTTTTAATGTGGCTCCGCTAATTTTGGCTTTTGTCGTTCCGTCATAGGTTTTGGATTGAGCCGCCGCATTGGCAACGGTCAGTTCCTTCGGTGTGATTTTGGCTTTGAGACCGGATGGCTGAGTGAGGGAATAATTGGCAGCGTCATTTCCTGCAATGGTCAAGGCTGGTGTGACAGCGATGTCCGTACCGATACCGGTTTGAGCAAAAATGCCGGTGGTATCTGCAAGTCTGACGTCATCTTTTCCGACGATACCGATGAGCGTTCCGCTAATCGCAGCGACTTTGGTTCCATCATAGATTTTGGATAATGCCAAAGCATTGGGCACGGTCAGTTCCTTGCCTGTGATAGAGGCCTTCAAACCAGTAGGCTGGATCAGTGTATAGTTGGCTGTATCTTTTCCGGCAATGGTCAGCGCCGGTGTCACCGCAATAGTTGTTCCTGTGGCAGTTTGAGCAAAAATGCCAGTCGAATCAGCCAGGACAACATTTTCTTCGCCGATAATACCTGTAAGGGTTCCCTTAATTTTGGCTGTCGTCTTGCCATCATAGATCTTTGATTGAGCCGCTGCATTGGGAACAGTCAGTCCCTTCGGTGTGATACTGGCTTTGAGACCGGATGGCTGAGTGAGGGTATAGTTGGCTTTGTCCGAACCGGCAATGGTCAAGGCCGGAGTGACGGAAATGTCTGTTCCAATACCGGATTGAGCAAAAGCACCAATCGAATCGGCGATGGTCACGTTTTCTGTTCCTATGATGCCGGTCAATGACCCAAGAATTTTGGCCGTTGTCTTACCATCATAGATCTTTGATTGAGCCGCTGCGTTGGTAACGGTCAGTTCCTTGGGTGTGATACTGGCTTTGAGACCGGATGGCTGAGTGAGGGAATAATTGGCAGCGTCATTTCCTGCAATGGTCAAGGCTGGTGTGACAGCGATGTCCGTACCAATACCGGTTTGAGCAAAAAGGCCGGTGGTATCTGCAAGTCTGACGTCATCTTTTCCGACGATACCGGTGAGCGTTCCGCTAATCGCAGCGACTTTGGTTCCATCATAGATTCTGGATAATGCCAAAGCATTGGGCACGGTCAGTTCCTTGCCTGTGATAGAGGCCTTCAAACCAGTAGGCTGGATCAGTGTATAGTTGGCTGTATCTTTTCCGGCAATGGTCAGCGCCGGT
>JAUZOU010000125.1 GCA_030706285.1 Bacteroidota bacterium | reverse complement strand
TTTATAAACTGTTAGGAAAATAAGAACGGCACAATGGACACCGGGAAACGTTTTTATGGCTGAAACCGTCAAAAAAGCCATAAAAACTGTACATTTGCAGCACCAAAAAACAACGGTATGTCACAAAATAAAATTGGCACTCCACTGCAGCAGAGTGCAACCAAAGTGCTTTTTCTAGGAAGCGGAGAATTATGCAAAGAAATGGTTATTGAAGCTCAACGACTTGGCATAGAAACCATTGCCGTCGATTCGTACGAAAATGCGCCCGCCATGCAGGTAGCTCATCGCTGTCATGTCATCGACATGAAAAACGGTAACGCGTTAAGAGCTGTCATCAAACTGGAACAACCCGATCTCGTGGTTCCGGAAATCGAAGCCATCAATACCGATACCTTGGTTGAACTGGAAAAAGAAGGTGTACACATCATCCCGACTGCCAATGCCGCCCACCTGACCATGGACCGTGAGGGCATCCGCCGGTTGGCCGCTGAAACACTAAAACTGCCGACTGCCAAGTACCTGTTTGCCGAGACACTGGAAGAATTTCAGTCTGCAGTCCGTGAAATCGGCCTGCCATGTGTGACTAAGCCGATCATGTCTTCTTCCGGTAAAGGACAAAGTGTCATCAAAAACCAGGAAGACATCGAAAAAGCCTGGAAATACGGCAAAGAAGCAGCCCGTGGCAATGGCGCTAAAATGATCGTCGAAGAATTCATTACGTTTGATTACGAAATCACCCTCCTCACTGTCCGGACAGCTTTCGGAACCAAGTTCTGCGAGCCAATCGGACACATCCAAATAAACGGGGATTACCACGAAAGCTGGCAACCCTGTACCATGACCGAAGCAACCAAACAACAATCGCGCGACATCGCCAAAAAAGTGACGGATGCCCTGGGAGGTTATGGCATTTTCGGCGTTGAATTGTTCATCAAGGACGGCAAGGCTATTTTCAGCGAAGTGTCTCCCCGCCCCCATGATACCGGTATGGTCACCATGGCTACTCAGGTGATGTCTGAATTTGAGCTGCATATCCGTGCCATCCTAGGCCTGCCAGTCAACACAACACTGGTGCAGACGGGTGCTACCCATGTCATTAAAGCAGCCAACGAACACTGGAATCCAACGTTCGACATCACAGAGGCCGTACAGATACCCGATACAAAAATCCGTCTCTTCGGAAAACCGTTATGCAAACCAGGCCGTCGCATGGGCGTCGTTCTAGCCACTGCGTCGACAATCGACGAAGCCAGAGCCATTGCCGAGAAAACAGCCCACTTAGTCAAGATTGAATAATACGGTGATTAACACTGATCTATAATAATGCAACGAAGGCTGTTCTGATAAAGAGCAGCCTTTCATTTTTTCTGCTGTTTTATTTGGAGTATAAAAACAGTATCTATCTATTGTTGTTGACAAAAACGATTTGATCGTCAGACAGATGCTATATAAACAGCCAGGCAGATGGGTTGGACAAGGCTGAACCAGCCATTTATCGACACTGAAAGATTAGTCCTCCGAATTTTTTTGGTGATCGACCACGGAGTTAATTTTATGGAAACGGCTCCGTTTCTTATTGATAATCAGGGTTGATGGAACAAATGCCAACTTTTCCTTTTCGGTAGCGACTAGTTGGTTCCAAGTCTGATAACTAATGAGCATGAACGTAAAATTATTCACCATATAACTGCCGTCGTCCATTGTCCCCTTACACATTTTTACCGAATCCGGAAATTCGTTCAACAACGAAAGAATGCCCTGAGCAACGATATCAGACGTTGTATAAAGCCCTTTCAGATCCATGATACGGATGGTGACTGCTTTATCATTCCGTAACAGCCGGCGCGCATACCGCAACAAGAATACATCGTCTTCACGGTTCAACACCACGATCGTTTTCCGGATCTGTACAAAATTTCTGTTCACAAAAACGCCCACACTGCAATGACAATTTTCAATAAAGTAACGAGATTTGTCCTTGATCAAAGATCCAGGGTAGAACACTTGTTTTTCATTGATGTTCCTGTACAGAACACGTAATAATGGAATTCTGGCTAATAACGGAATCCGTTTTTTACCAGGCATGACCACCATCGAAGAACCGCTGCCCACCAACAGAAAGTCATAGTCATCGTCATTGACCGTATGAACAATCTCATGACCGATGTTATCCGTCACTTTGTATTCCGTTTCGATGGGGATACCCAACGATTCAGCTTCAGTCCTGACCAATTTGAAGCCTTCTTCCAGATACTGCTCACCCATAAACAAATTGGTATCGGTACCGACCGTGATGTGCAACACATTGACAAACAGGCTGTTCTTGTACCCGTCCAGCACCGTTTTGGCAACATTGAGCAATGGTCTTCCATTATCCGGATTACCCACAGCCACCAATGCCTTGAAAAGGCCCACTGTCTGCCGGTAGATACGCTCCTGTTGTTTATTTTTCGGTGGAAAGGCCCGCTTAATCAAAGACATCATTGGTGTCGTCATAAACGTGGTGAACAACGCCATAATAACCAACATGACAAACAGTCTCGGAGGCAAAACACCCATTTCATAACCGATATTGAGAACAATTAGTTCCATCAGTCCCCGTGTATTCATTAAAATGCCCATCGACAAACTATCATGCCAACTTTCACCCATAAACCTCGCCGTCAAGGCAATTCCTCCAAATTTACCAATGATTGCAACCAAAATGATGATTCCGCAAAGGCACCACAAATGAGGCGTATTCAACAAACCGACTTCCGTTCGCAAACCAGTGAACACAAAAAAGAGCGGCAGCAGGAACGCGACGGAGACATCTTCAACCTTGTCGATGACAATCTTCCGGAAATTGGTCAACGGCGGCATGACAACCCCGGCCAGGAAAGCGCCGAATAACGCATGGATACCGATCACCTGTGTCAGATAGGAAGAAATTAGCAGCAGAAGAAAAATAAAGGCCATCATGCTCTTGTTGACCAGCTCGGAAGTCCTATAGACATCGCCCAGCTTTTTCAGAAAGGGACGTACAACCAGCAACATCACAACCACATAAAGAATCGTCAGTAAGATGGTAAACAATGAGCTGAGCATACTGCCAGTTTTCGAGATAGCAATGACACACGCCAGCAGGCACCATGCCGTGACGTCGTCGATGGCAGCACTGCCTAGAGTCATCGTTCCCAGATGTGTTCTGGTAAGGTCTTTTTCCTGAATGATCCGTGCCAATACAGGAAAAGCAGTGATACTCATGGAAATACCAATGAACAAGGCAAACGGCACATAACCGGTATTGGCGGTTGCAAAGTCCTTATATAAATAATAAGCCAGCGACATGCCCAGCAAAAACGGGAACAGAATTCCGGAATGACTGATTACCCAGGTTTCCCTGATCTTATATTTCAAGGCATTCAAATTGAGTTCCATGCCAATAACAAACATGAACAAAATCAAACCGACCTGACTCAGATAATAAATATTGTTCAACGAATCATGCGCGAACAAAAAATTGAAGAAATCCGGATATAGTTTGCCTAAAATAGATGGTCCCAAAACGATACCGGCAAGAATTTCACCAATGACAGCCGGTTGGCCGATTTTCCCGAATAAGTAGCCAAAAAAACGGGCGAAAAACAAGATAGCAATCATCTGCAGCAGCATTAAAGCAGCAGGTTGACAGATGTTGATCCAGACAGAACCGAAAAAGGCATTAAGACTAGCATGACCGGATACCCCAGTGGTTGCAACACCGGAGCCTGCCTGTACCTGTTTTTCCAGAGACTCTCCGTTTATAACCAGAAAGTAAGTTAAGACAGCAAAAAGCGTCAACAAAACTCCGTAAAAGAGCCAGACCTTGGCGTGCTTTGACTTCATGAAATTAGCTTAATGCAATGATGTTTTGCAAAGATAATGGAATCCTCGTTTTACACAATAAAAAAAATGCCTGCCGGCACCCGGATTCGAGCAATATTTAACCCAAATTACCTGTTTCCTCGCTAATAAAAGTTTTACCTTTGCGGATTACTTCACAAAACAAACTAATTAAAATCAAAAAAAATGTCCGTACATCAAGAAGATAACCGGAAAGTCACCACCCATCGTCTTGTCGAGATGAAAGAGCGAGGTGAAAAAATTGCCATGCTAACCGCTTATGACTATTCCATGGCTAAGCTCATCGATCAGGCTGGAATGGATGTCATCCTGGTAGGAGACTCCGCATCCAATGTAATGGCCGGTAACATTACCACATTGCCTATTACCCTCGACCAGATGATCTACCACGGCATGGCCGTCACAAAAGCTGTCAACCGTGCGCTGGTGGTTATTGACATGCCATTCGGCAGCTGCTCCGGCAATCCGACAGAATCACTCAACGCCGCTATCCGCATCATGAAAGAGACCGGAGCTGATGCCCTGAAAATTGAAGGAGGAAAAGAAATCATCAATGATATCAAGAAAATTATCGACGCCGGTATGCCTGTTATGGGACACCTCGGACTGATGCCACAATCTATCAATAAATACGGAACCTATACCGTCCGCGCCAAAGATGATGCCGAAGCCAAAAAATTGTGCGAAGACGCCCTTCTGCTGGAAGAATCCGGTTGTTTTGCCTTGGTACTTGAAAAAATTCCGGCTGTTGTCGGTAAGAAAATAGCCTCCAAACTCCACATTCCTGTTATCGGAATTGGAGCCGGCAACGGTGTCGACGGGCAGGTGCTTGTGATGCACGATATGCTTGGCATTACCCAGGCTTTTTCTCCACGTTTTCTGCGTCGCTATGCCAACTTGCAGGAAACCATCATCCAATCGGTCGGCCACTACGTGGAAGACGTGAAAGCGCTGAGTTTCCCGAATGAATCGGAACAATATTGACCAACCCTTCAACTTGGGTCAGAAACCGGAGGTCTGTTCTTATTGAACAGACCTCCGACTCATTTTAAGAGGCCTGATCAAAGTGGAAAAATTCACGTTTTTTTAATCGATAAGACTGAAGCACCCCGTTTTTGGGAGCAAAATCAGAGTCCTAGGCTTCTCCAAGGGATACATCTTTATTATCATCCGAAGAATTTGTGAATTGAATAGATTTTGCAGATATTTGCCACTAGAAACTAATTAATCGAAACATCATGAACCGTTCGATTCTAAAACGATTGCTGGTAGCGTTGATGGCGCTCCTTCCGATACTATCCGCCGCCCAGATACTTGAACCCATCAAATGGAAATTCGAGCTGAAAAATGGCAGTGGGACTGAAAAAGAATTGTTTTTCATCGCCAACATTGATAAAGGCTGGCATCTGTATACGATGAACCTGCCTGAAGGAGGCCCGGTTTCTACCTCTTTCGAATTCGAAAAGCTGGAAGGCGCTACATTGGTTGGAAAAACCCAAGCCCGTTCCAAAGCCATCAGCAAAATGGACGAACAATTCGGCATGACACTAAGCTGGTTTGTCAACCAGGCTGTCTTTGTCCAAAAAATCAAACTCACCAACCCGTCAGGCTTTCTGGTCCGCGGACATGTCACCTTCCTGGGATGCAACGATGAAAGCTGCCTGCCTCCTTCGCCCGCGCCCTTTGAGTTCAAAGGTGGAAAGCCCATCGCTTTAGTTTCCCGAACTGCTAAAGATGCCAACCAGCCAGCAACAGGTAAACCGACAGCCACAGTAGCCACACAACAACTCCCGATCGCAGCCATTCAGTCAGCCAAACACACCGGTACCGAACTTGCCTCCGATACGACGATGGCCGCTACCCGGACAACCATAGACTCGGTACTTTGGACCCCTGTCATCGACGAACTTAAAGCGTACGGAAGTAACCAGTCCGGCCAAAACACAAGTTGGTGGATCCTTTTCATTACAGGATTTCTGGGTGGCCTGCTGGCTTTGCTTACGCCGTGCGTCTGGCCGGTCATCCCAATGACCGTCAGTTTCTTTCTCAAACGAAACACCAATCGTGGAAAAGCCGTCCGCGAAGCCATGCTCTACGGCCTTTCCATTGTCATCATTTATTTACTGCTCGGGCTAGGCATCACACTGATTTTTGGTGCCAGCGCACTTAACAGCCTGTCTACCAGCGCCATTTTCAACCTGATTTTCTTTGCGTTACTGGTGCTGTTCGCCGTCTCTTTCTTCGGTGCATTCGAAATCGTGTTACCATCCTCTTGGACCAACAAAATGGACCGAAAGGCCGACAGCACGTCTGGTCTGATCAGTCTATTTTTTATGGCCTTCACGTTGGTACTGGTTTCTTTCTCCTGCACCGGTCCGATCATCGGTACCTTGCTGGTTCAGGCTGCTTCCATGAATTCCATTGCTGGCCCCGCCACCGGCATGTTCGGCTTTGCACTAGCCTTAGCCATTCCATTCGCCTTGTTCGCCATCTTCCCGAACTGGCTGAAAAGCATGCCGAAATCAGGCAGTTGGCTGAACACCGTCAAAGTCGTTCTGGGCTTCCTCGAACTCGCTTTTTCGCTGAAATTTCTGTCCGTAGCCGATTTGTCCTATGGCTGGGGCATTCTCAATCGCGAAACATTCTTGTCGCTCTGGATCGTGATTTTTGCCTTGATGGGATTTTACCTGCTCGGCAAAATCCGGTTGCCTAACGACGATGTCCAAGCACATGTCTCCGTGCCACGCCTGTTTCTGGCACTCTTTTCGCTTGCCTTCGCCATTTATATGGTCCCAGGTCTATGGGGCGCTCCGGTAAAGGCCGTCAGTGCTTTTGCCCCGCCTGCCTACACCCAGGATTTTAACCTAAATCCAAACGAAGTCAATGCCAACTTCACCGATTACGAAGCCGGTATGACAGTCGCCCGCCTGCAGAACAAACCTGTTTTGATCGATTTTTCCGGGTTCGGTTGTGTCAATTGCCGCAAAATGGAACAAGCCGTTTGGCAGGATCCGCAGGTAAAGAAGCTGATTGAAGACAAGTATGTCCTCATTTCACTGATGGTCGATGATAAAACGCCACTGACAAAAAGTTATCAGATCGAAGAATACGGTAAAACCAGGACCATCCGCACCATTGGCGACCACTGGAGCTTCCTGCAACGTCATAAGTTCGGTGCCAACGCCCAACCCTTCTACGTCCTGCTCAGTCCGGAAGGTAAACCACTCGGGCCAAGCTATTCGTACAACGAAAACGTGCAAGCATACGTCCGGTTCCTCGAAAACGGACTTAGGCAATTCGCGCAAAAGTAACGCTGCAACGCCTAGTCCGGCGACGAAAATAAAAGCGGTTCAATACGCAGCCCCTTTGGCCGGAAGCAATGTCTATCGATTATTACCTCAGAGCTCGCCACTGGGCTGTTTATTTTTAGTGTTTCTTTTCGCTTAACATCATAACAAAGCCACCATAAGGAGCCACTGGCATCTCCAGTTTCAGCTTTTTACCAGGCACCACGATATCGACCTTTGCTACCTGGTTGCGCGAAGCGGCGTTGTCTGTAATGGCGAAGCCCTCCGAACCCGGTTTGATTAATTTCCGGAGGTCCAGTTTGAACGATTTCTCCTTATTCTGGCCATTGATGCCGGCAACGAACCATTTGTCGCCTGATCGCCGGGCCACCACACAATCCAAACCGGGCGTGCCTGACAGAAAATGTGTTTCATCCCAGGTGACCGGTACAGCCCGCAGGTAATCCGTCACACAAAACGGGAACTGGCTGATGTTATCGGGGATCAGACCAAAATGCTGAATTCCGGAAAAGAAGATGACAGGTAAAGCCAGCTCGAAGGCAGCTGTTGTCCGGCGTTCCGGGCCTGAAACACGGTTCGGCCCCAGTCGGGCATTCAGGATTACCGGCGTAAAATCCATCGGTCCGGCAACATTGCGGGTAAAAGGCAACGTTGCACAATGAGAGGGTTCCAGATCGGCATTGGCCTGTTCGAAGGTGATGTATTCCATACCTTTGACCGCCTCACACGTAACAAAATTCGGAAACAGACGTTCCCAGCCTCTTGGCAACGTCGTACCATGGAAATTGACGGTCAAACCATAGTCATTGGCATCAGTCAGGATGTCCTGATAGTAACGCATGAAAAATTGCTTGTCACCTCCGAAGAAGTCCACCTTGATACCCTTAATACCA
>JAUZOU010000124.1 GCA_030706285.1 Bacteroidota bacterium | reverse complement strand
TTGCTGGTACTGGGTGATTTGCAATACAGGACTGAACATTTTCTGGAGGCGGCACCCTGCTATGCAGATGCAGCGGTAATGCTCAAAAAAGAAGATCCTCGCTATGAAGAAGTTGCTTTCCGGGCTGGCGTATTGAAGGAGCTGGCGCCACCATTGAAGACGGTTCATGACGAAGACAGTCTTCAGTTTCTGGCCAAGCTGCCAAAGAAAAAGCTGGATGTCATCATCGATTCACTGGTAACAGCAGCAGAAAAAAAAGCCAAAGAGGAAAAGCGCAAGAAAAATGCCGAAGAGGCACTGAATGCCAATCAGGAAATGGCCGACGCCAACCAGAAGCAGGATGAGACAAAGACGATACCTGACTTACAGGATCCGACTAACAAAAGCTGGTATTTCTACAATACCAACGCCGTCAGCAAAGGGCTCACCGAATTTAGGAAGAAATGGGGAAAACGCCTGCTGGCAGATGACTGGCGGCGAAATAAGAAAACAGCCATTTTCGAAGACACCGGCACTGAAACGAAAGAAACGGCACTAAAAAAAGACAGCCTGGCCTCAGCCGATACGTCAGCCGTGGACACGACAACGGCCAAATCGAACAAACAGGTTGTCGATGGCGGCGATGATCCACTGAAACCCAATTACTACCTGAAGAATATTCCGTTTACCGAAGAACAGGTGGCTGCATCGAACGAGAAAATCACAGACGCCTTGTTCAACGCCGGGAAGATCTACCGGGAGCTAATGGGTGACGACCGGTTGGCCTTATCAACGTTTAGCCAACTGGAACATCGTTTTCCCAAGTGCAGTCAGCTGGAAAATGCCTGGTATATTTCATACCTGGCGCTGAAACAAGCGAAGCAAGATGCATTGGCCGATTCGGCCAGGGTCAAGCTCATCCGGAAATTCCCGGAGAGTCCGCTGGCTATCCGTCTGAAAGATGCTCTTTTCATCGAGCACCTCATCGAGATGTATCAAAAACAGGACACGCTGTACGAAAACACGTATGCTCAATTCAAACAGCATCGCACCGATAGCTTGTTTGTCCTGAGCCATTTCGTTGAACAAAAATACCCTCTCTCCCAGCTGAGACCCAGGTTTCTCTTTCTGGAAGCCATGGAATATGGTCAGATAGGACAGCCAGACAGCTTCCACGTATCACTGTTAGCCCTCAAAAAAGACTATCCAGACTGCGACCTGATACCGGTTGTCAACGAAATGCTGGCTTACTGGGACAAAGGACGCCGGCCTGTTCCCTCTGCCGGATACATCAGCCTGTTCTCAAAAGACAGCTTGTACCAGTCGGATGAAAAGCAACGGCTGGATTCATTGAAGAAGCAGCTGAAATACGATCCTTCCGAAGCACACGTGCTCCTGATACAATACACAGATTCGACAAACACCAACCGGTTGCTGTACGATGTGGCGTTGTACAATTTCACCACCTTTTTAATCCGTGATTATGAATTAAGTCTTGCAAAAGTCGGTCAAATGGATGTACTTTTGATCCAGGGTTTTGAAAATGCCGCCGATGTGCTGAGATACCGTTCATGGATTACCTTCCAGAACGTATCGCCCGAAACCAAATATCCGGGCATCAGGTTGATCGTGACCTCGGTCAGCAACCTGAAATTACTGGAGCAAGGACTTGATCCTGAACTTTATCTGACATTCTACAAGCAGCATTATAAGACAACAGAACCTAACTGATACACATGCATACTATGACAAAAGACCGGTTGCTTTGGGCTGACGATGAAATTGACCTGTTAAAGCCGCACATCCTGTTTCTGGAAGAAAAGGGATACGAGGTCGTCACCACCACGAACGGCCAGGACGCACTGGACTTATGCCGGGAAGAAGCCTTCGATCTGGTTTTTCTCGACGAAAACATGCCTGGATTGAGCGGAATCGAAACACTCAACCTCATCAAGGAGCTATTGCCTTCGCTGCCGGTAGTCATGATCACCAAAAGTGAAGAAGAGGATATCATGAACCAAGCCATCGGAAGCAAGATCGCAGACTATCTGATCAAGCCGGTCAATCCGATGCAGATGTTGTTGACCATCAAAAAAAATATTCATAAGGATGAAATCATTCATGAAACGACGGCGACGTCGTTTCAGCAAAATTTCATGAAGATCAGCCAGCAGATCAACGAATCCTCCAGCAGCGAAAACTGGAAAGACGTTTATCGCAAACTGGTTTACTGGGAACTGGAACTGGAAGAGACCAAAACAGGCATGGAAGAAATGCTGCGCCAGCAGAAAATAGAAGCCAACAATTTGTTCGGCCGGTTTATCCGGAAACACTACCTTGACTGGATCGACCATCCTGAATCCCGTCCGCTGATGAGTCCAGATTTGTTTAAAGCCAACGTCTTCCCATTGCTTGATGCAGGCGAAACCGTCTTCTTCATTCTGATCGACAATTTCCGGTTTGATCAGTGGCAGGTCATTCGCCGGTTGTTGGGTGATCGTTTCAACATTGACGAGTCCATGTATTACAGCATCCTCCCTACCGCCACGCAATATTCAAGAAACGCCATCTTTTCAGGTCTGATGCCGTTGCAGATTCAGCAACTGTTCCCGGATCTTTGGGTAGATGAAGACGAAGAAGAAGGTAAAAATCTGAATGAATCGCCGCTGATCCAGACACAACTGAACCGTTTCCGCAAAAAATACGAATTCAGCTACACAAAAATCAACAACAACCAGATCGGTGAACGGTTTCTGGGCAACATCAAGAGTCTGATGTCAACGCCGCTGAACGTTGTCGTGTTCAATTTTATCGACATGCTGTCGCATGCCCGCACCGAATCGAAAATGATTCGCGAACTGGCCAACACGGAAGCGGCCTACCGGTCTCTCACGGAATCCTGGTATAAACATTCTGCCATTTCAGGGCTATTTGATTTCCTAACCGATCAACCGGTAAAGATCATCCTGACCACCGACCACGGCACCATCCGCGTGGACAATGCCATTAAGGTAATCGGTGATAAAAACACGAACACCAATTTGCGGTACAAAGTCGGGAAAAACCTGAACTACGATCCCAAAAAGGTGTTTGAACTCAAAAATCCTGACCGCCATGAGCTGCCAAGCCCGAATGTCAGCTCTACTTATATTTTTGCGTCGGACAATGACTATTTTGCCTATCCGAACAATTACAATTATTACGTTTCCTATTACAAAGATACGTTCCAGCACGGAGGCATTTCACTGGAAGAAATGCTGATTCCGTTTATTACACTGGAACCCAAAAAGAAATGAACATGACCATAGACATACCGACCATCGATCAGCTGGACAAAGGTGCCCAAACGTTTCTGGATGCCACGGGCGGAAAAGGCATCTTTGCCTTCTACGGAGATATGGGTGCCGGCAAGACGACGTTTATTACAGCTGTTTGCAAACAAATGGGCATACAGGATGTCATCAACAGCCCGACGTTTGCCATTATCAACGAATACAGCCTGCCATCCGGCGAACCGGTTTATCATTTTGACTTCTACCGGATCAAGAATGCAGAAGAAGCCTTCAACATCGGATGCGAAGATTATTTTGAAAGTGGGCGTACCTGCTTCATCGAGTGGCCTGAGAAAATCGGAACATTGCTGCCTGATGATTGTACCCGTGTCGACATTACCGTCTCTTTGGACGGCCACCGGACGGTTACTTTCTAAACGCGCTGTATCGACGTCAAACAGTCAACCTCGACATCAAACGTTCAACCTCGACGTCCCATCCGGGAGAACGCGCCTCTCCTCTTGTCGCACAGTACCGGAAAAAACAACGTCCTGCAACCTGATGACAAGTTGCAGGACGTTGTTTTTTGAAGCCGGCAGGCAAAGGCGAGACGGCTGTTGCTGATTACGACAACAACGCTTCGATTTTCTGCGCAATCGTACTTTTCTGAGTGGCACCAACTTGCTTGTCAACCAGCTGACCATTCTTGAAAAACAACAGGGTCGGAATGTTGCGGATACCGTACCTGGTACTAATTTCGTTATTATCATCCACATCCATCTTTCCGATGGTCACCTTACCGGCATATGCTTCAGCCAATTCTTCGACAACAGGTCCTATCATTTTACAAGGTCCGCACCATTCAGCCCAAAAATCAACCACAAGTGGTTCCGGTGCAGCCAGCAGATCATCAAAATTCGAGTCAGTTATAACTAATGCCATGATATAGTCTAGTTTTTAGATTAGTAAGATAGAACGCAGTCCTACTGCATTCGACTGTCAAAAATAAGAAAAATTTCAGCAGCCTGTCAATCCCCTACTGATTAATTTTCACTTCAGCAAATTCCATCTGCTCGAAATAATTGATCAGCTTTTTGTTAGGCTCCACAAAAAAAGATCTTGAAAACAAATCGATGCGTAACGGAACCTCTTCATCGTAATCGGTTACGGTAAATGTCAGGGCTGATTTTCCAGGATACTGTCTGACTTCATCATACAGACTGTCCACAAATGCTTTGTCGATGGCAGTCAACGGTATGGACAGGTTGACTTTGTCGATGCAGTTTTCGGCTGCTTCTGAAAGCAAACTGACAGATTTGATCTTCAGTTCCATCTCGGTGGGCTTCCAGGCTTTGCTCTGGTAAGCGCCTTTCATCATCAAAAACATGGAAGGTTTTAAGTACTTTCCGTATTCCACATAGTCTTTGGCCCAGAAAGGAATCTCACACGAACCGGAATAGTCTTCGACAGTGGCAAAGGCATACAGTTCATTCCGTTTATTGGTCCGCTGCCTGACAGCGGTCACGATGCCTCCGAAGATCAATTCTTTATTCGGAATCAGGTTGCCTTGCTTGATGTCATCCATGGTCGTATTGCAGACATAGTTCATCACGACTGAATAGCCGTCAAGCGGATGGGAAGACAGGTACATGCCTACCAGTTCTTTTTCCTTGTTCAACCGGATCAATTCAGGCCAGGTCTCCACTTTAGGGAGATCCGGTTTGGCCACTTCCACCTCGTTATCACCGCCAAACAGGGAATTGGTGACGATGGCTTTGTCTGCCTGCGCCTTGCAACCATACCGTACCAACAGATCCAGAAAAGTCTCGTCTTTCGCATTGAGAGCCATAAATTGTTCCCGGCTAATGTGTTTCATCGAATCAAAACTGCCGGCTAATGCCATGGATTCGATGGCTTTTTTATTGCAGGCATTCAGATTGACCCGTTCGAGAAAATCGAACACATTTTTGTATGGACCATTCTCCCGTTCAGTCAAAATCGCTTTAACGGCATTTTCACCCACTCCTTTTATGGCCCCCAGGCCAAAGCGGATGTTCCCGTCCTTATTGACCATAAAGTTGAAATTGGATTCGTTGACATCCGGTCCAAGCACCTGAATGCCCATGGAGCGGCATTCGTCCATGTATTTGGTGATATCCGTTATGTTGTTCAAACTTCGGCTCAACACGGCCGACATGTATTCAGGCGGATAGTTTGCCTTCAGAAAGGCCGTCTGATAAGCCACCAGGGAATAGCAGGTAGCATGAGACTTGTTGAACGCATACGAAGCAAATTTTTCCCAATCGGCCCAGATCTTTTCAAGTACGGCTTTGCTATGGCCATTTGCTTCACCGCCGGCAATAAATTTCGGCTTGAGGGCATTCAGTTTCTCGATGATCTTTTTTCCCATGGCTTTACGAAGCTCATCCGACTGGCCACGGGTAAAGTTGGCCAACAAACGCGAAAGCAACATGACCTGTTCCTGATAGACTGTGATGCCATACGTATCTTTCAGGTAGCGTTCCATAATGGGAATATCATACTTGATTTCCTCACGTCCGAGCTTCCTGGCAATGAACGAAGGAATATAATCCATAGGTCCTGGCCTGTACAAAGCATTCATGGCAATCAGGTCTTCGAACTTGCTCGGCTGAAGTTCGCGCAGGTATTTTTGCATGCCGGCCGATTCAAACTGGAAGGTTCCGATGGTGTTACCGGCACTGTAAAGCGCATAGGTCTTTTCATCTTCGAGGGAAATCGAATCGATATCGATCTCGATACCTTTTGACAGGTGAATATTATCCAGTGCCTCCTTGATGATGGAAAGGGTCTTCAATCCAAGAAAGTCCATCTTGATCATACCGGTATCTTCGATGACCGACCCTTCGTATTCAGTCACCAGCAACTTCTCTCCGCTTTCCTTGTCATCGGCCGTACTGACCGGCACCCAGTCTGAAATGGCATCCCGTCCGATGATCACGCCACAGGCATGCACACCGGTATTCCGGACATTTCCTTCCAACATCTGGGCATACTTCATCGTATCCCGCACCAACGGATCATTTGATTCGCAGGCTTCCTTCAGCTCCGGGACAAACTTGATGGCGTTGGTCAGATTGACTTTCTTGACATCCGGAATCTTGTCAGGAACCAACTTGGCCAGACGGTCTGATTCGGCCAAGGGCAGTCGTTCCACCCTTGCCACATCTTTGATGGCCGATTTAGCTGCCATTGTACCATAGGTAACGATGTGGGCTACTTTTTCTTTGCCATACCGCTTCTCCACCCAGTGCAGCACTTGTCCACGACCGTCATCATCGAAGTCCATATCAATATCCGGCAAGGAGATACGGTCAGGGTTCAGGAAACGCTCAAACAGTAAATCGTATTTGATCGGGTCGACGCGCGTAATGCCCAGACAATAGGCAACAGCCGATCCGGCAGCAGAACCACGGCCTGGTCCGACCGCAACGCCCATCTCTCTGGCGGCAGAAACGAAGTCCTGGACAATCAGAAAATAGCCAGGAAAACCCATGTGCTTGATGACCCCCAGTTCAAAATCAATCCGTTCCTTGGTTTCATCGTCCATGTTCGGATAAACCTTCTCTGCTCCTTTATAAGTCAGATACTGCAGATAGTCGTAATCATCGGCAAACCCTTCTGGCCTTGGAAAATCCGGCATAATCGGGGCATGATCTATCGAATAGAATTCAACTTTACCGGCAATTTCCGCCGTCGTTGAAATGGCTTCCGGTATGTCTGAGAACACCTGATTCATTTCTTCCGTCGTTTTCAGCCATTCCTGTTTGGTATAAGCCATACCTGACTGGTCGTCCAGATCACGTCCGGTGTTTAGACAAATCAGGCGGTGATGTGCTTCGGCGTGTTCTTCTTCGACAAAATGCACGTCGTTGGTGGCAATCAGCTTGATGCCGTATTTTTGAGCAAAGTCAACCAAATGTTTGTTGACTTCCACCTGCTTCGGATACGTATCCTGAGCTGCATTGGGCACCGTCGGCTTGTGGCGTTGCAATTCCAGGTAAAAGTCATCCCCGAACAACTCTTTGAACCATCGGATGGAGGCTTCCGCCTTCTCGTACTGGCCGTCGGTGATGTATCTGGGAATCTCGCCTCCCAGACAGGCGGAAGAGCAGATTAGCCCTTCGTGGTATTTTTCCAGTTGTTCATGATCGGTTCGCGGACAATAGTAATACCCTTCCGTCCACGCATTCGAGACGATTTTGATCAAATTTTTGTAGCCCTGGTAATTTTTGGCCAGCAAAATCAAGTGCCAGCCTCTGGCATCCTCCCTGACTTCTTTGCGCTGATTGAAGCGGCCGTTCCTGGCGACATACACTTCACAGCCGATAATCGGTTTAAATTTGTCCGCTTCTTCCTTGTCCTTATTTTTCTTCTTGACATAGTTAAAAAACTCTTTGATTCCAAACATATTGCCATGGTCCGTGAGGGCTATCGCTTTCATACCATCGGCTATGGCCTTGTCGACCAAACCACTGACGGAGGCCTGACCATCCAGGATAGAATATTGAGAGTGAACATGCAGGTGAACAAAAGGAGACATATCTGAGTTGATGTTTTAGTGGTGGAAAAAGGGTTTTTAAAGATACGCCCATTTCCTGACATTTCAAGAAGCGTCGTTTTAAAAGTTGTCAACAACGTTGGCAATAACTTAAAAGATTTTGCGTTCTGACGAATTAGACGTACTTTTGCACCAATAAAAAAAGGAACCCGTACAAGCCGATGAAACGACCATTCGGAATAACCATACACAAAGAAGGCAGAAAGATCTTACTCTGGTTGTTCGCAATCCTGTTGACGTTGGATCTCCTCGTCTGGATTTTGGGAGGTCATCTG
>JAUZOU010000123.1 GCA_030706285.1 Bacteroidota bacterium | reverse complement strand
GTTAATAGTGGCTGTTACAGCTTTGTGATCAGAGGGCCAGGGCATGGTAGATGCTTCGAAAAGATCATTACCATTTCCATCGGTCGTCGAAGCACTTTTTACATAGCACCCTTTTGGTCCAACAATCGAAGCTTCAGTAGCCACGACGCCTTCACCTTTATAGAAAATATAATCAATTCGGTCTCTTTCGTCGCTAAGCGGTGCCCACGAGGTACTTCCTACTCCTGTTGCAACGGCAGGCCAGGTGATACCCGGGTTTTCTACTTCATCAGGATAAACCTGACGATAAGCATCAACGAATCCGTTATTTTTGAGCGAAAGCGTTGTAGACCACTCGTAAACGACGCCATTGTGATCATACAGACTTGCTTGTTTGGCAGTCCAGTCCAAGCACGAGGGTTCATTAAAATCGCCTAATAAAAGCACTGGACGCGTCTCATTCTTCATATAGCTAATAAACGCTCCAATCTGTTCGTCTCTATTCGAGGCTAAATTTTGAGCCTCAATTTCCGACACATTGGTTTCCGGCAAAAATGGAGAAAAAGCATTCCAGCCTGCATATTTACCGGAACCTCCGCAAGCATATCCACGAGGCAAATAGGTAGCGTAATACGTGTAATCCAAATGAGAAGGACAAACAACAATGGAAGCACCGTCAATCGTTATAACATATGGTACAGTTGCCCCACCTATGACCGGTCCTGATGAAGTGATCGGATATTTACTGATAAGCGACACATCTGATCCGGCCACATAGCCTCTGTAATAGGTTTTTCCTAAAGCAGCTAGTTCAGTTATGATTTTTGTCGTCCAATCACCCGAGTAATTTTTCACTTCAGAGAAACAAACCAGATCCGGATTTACTGAGTTGATTATATCCCGGATATAGGTCAGCCCATTCGGAACAGAAGTACCTTCCGACCAAATATTAAACTGCATCACTTTCAATTTCGCTGATACAGGTTGGCTAGAGACCTTAATATATCCTGTTCTAGTTAACTGAAGCGTGCCTGAGGTACCGGTTGCACTTAGAGAGACATCGTAATTACCCTCTACGCTGTATGTAACAGTTGGATTCTTTTCTGTACTGGTCGATGGCGTTCCTCCAGGGAACGACCATAACCACGATGTAGGCGAATTGGTTGACTGATCGGAAAAATTGACGGTTCCACCAGGTGCAATAAACGTAGGGCTTGCATTAAAAGCTGCGAGTGCTTCGGCATTGGAGACATTGAAATTTGCTGTTTTCATGATCGTATAGCCATCGTCGGATAGAAAGCAAACTTTGTAGTTTCCTTCTGAACTTAATCCATTCTGAAACACAATCGATCCATTGGTAACTAAAGTTGATCCGTTTCTGGTTCCATCTACATACTGCCAATCGATAGACGGTGAAGCCGAACCTGGCGTCGAGCCTACAGCATATAAACCGACCCAGTCTTTTGGATAAGTCGCTCCTGTAAAATTGACCGTGATCGATTCTCCTGCTTTATAGGTGGGTTTATTGGTCATAACAGTCTGGCCAAAGACGTTCCCAACCATGAATAACAGCAATATTGTACCTGTAATAGCTTTCATAATCCTTTCGTTAGCAATTGCCTGATGAGTCCAATCTATTTATTTCCATTGAGCCCAGAAACTAAATTCACCGGCTAGAGCCATATTGCTTTGATTAAAACTATCTAAGAATTTAAAACGGAGATATCTGATTTCAGGACGAGGATATGGTGTATCAATCGTAAACATAATCCCTTTCTCTGCCGCTTCGATATCTTCAGTGGTGGCTGGTTCTCCTGGTTTACGACCCGAAGGACGTATGACTTCAAAAGTTTTGTCATTTAATTTGGTCCAACCCTCCAACGGATTTGCATAGTTAACAGCCGGTAATTCGAGTGCACCATAGACTTCAAAATGGCGAATACAGTCGTAGTTAAATACATTTCCATTTCCTAAGCGTTGTTGGAATAAGATACGCCCAATAGGAACAGTATCACCTAAATCAATACAGAAATAGTGTGGGTATTTTCCGTCGGCTCCTGTTTGTGCAAAGTTCCATTCGCCAACGATATCGTCCCATAAATTTTGAGGTCTTCCCATCCATGAATACCAGTCGTCATTATCGACCACTTTGGGTGCTCCTACATATTTAAACTTACTCTTGTCCAAATATTCTTCTCTCCAAGGTTTATCTTCAAACTCCAGGGTGCTTGATGTATTCCCAAATCTATCCCTGACAAAAACGCCAAACTTGTTGGTTAGATTCGGTAAACCTACCACTTGATAGGTCCCTTTAGCTTGTGAAAACACTCTTGCCTGATAGAAAACCAATTTACCGGAAACAGTATCTCCTTTTAAAAAATAAATAGATAATTCTGATTTCGATGGATTCTCGTAATCAATTCTAAAGCCGCCAAAATCGGCAGTACATTTCAGACTTTCACGCATGACTTTCACGGGTGATTCTTCGGGAAGAATTGTTACCCGTGTCGGTTTCGATACATTACCGCTTTTGTCAACACAATACAAATCCACATTATATTCTTTCTTTTCAGGAAGTCCTTCCACGGTAAGTGTGGTGTTATATTGCGAAGAAATGGCACTTTTCTTTACACCATTAACATAGTATTCTGCCTTTACATAAGACAGGTCATTGTCAGGTGGCAAGACATAATTAAACTTTGCGCCACCGGCTAAGGCTGTATAAGTAACATTCGTCAAAACTCCGGGAGCTGCGTCATCACCTGGCCCGAATGGTCTCAATAGGTTATCATCCGAGCAGGCAAAAAACAACACCACCACAACAAGTGTCAGAATAAGATTTATTATCTGATTAACAAAGAGCCTCCCTGAGCCCAATTTTGAATATATGTGACTATTAATCATGCTCTTGTGTTTCCGGTTTGGTTATAAATTCTCAGCTTCTAAAAAAAGTTTTACAAGTATTATCATAGGAGAACCATCAATTGTTAATCATTGAAGTTCTCCTATGAAGAGCCAGATCTAGTTATTTTGGATCGTGTAAGCCATTCCTAATGCCTTTAAGTTCAACTCTCTAATGCAGAATGCGCGATTACCTGTATTTACACCATCTCCGCTATAGAATCCACCTTCATTTCCAAAATACTGAGTATCGGGAACCGGTACTATATCAGGAGTTAAAACACTCATTACCCTGAATAGAATATAACGCGGCTTGAAGGAATGATCTACTTCTGTGAGGACACACTTGCTGACTTGAGGATTTGAACGTGGACTGGTATATTTAAACCATCCATTGCCCACCTTTTTCCATTTGCGCGTGGTGGCTTCCTTAACAAAATTCTTATCCCGGCTAGTTGACATAATATAATAACCGGTTGAGCCATAGGCTCCATCATCAATAGATTCGCGTCCCCAAATTTCAAATTTCACGACATCCCATCCTGGATAGTCTAATCTACCTACAATGGAAGCTCCCGATAAGTAGGCTTTAACGCCCAAATCAAAACAGAAATGTCCCGGTGCACTGACATTCAACCCCCAACATTCAGCATCTGTATTATCAAATAGGGCTGCAACTCCTTTTGCACCATAAGATGTACCAGGATCATCATTCTTAGTCAATACCATTGGGACGATTCTTGACTTATCCACATCATAATCTACCGTTGTTTGCTTGGCTGTTTGTATGACTTCCGGTAGCACAAGCGTATCTATTCCAGCTTTATCCGAAGGTAAAATATATGTTGTCACCTTCAAATTTAGATTCTCAAAATCGCCCCAGTTCGGAATTGTTATCTTTCCACCGGTACTATTCACCTCAATTGTTTTCTCTTCGTTGTTGTCACCTTGATAAGTCAGCCGATATTTAACCGCCATTTTTGAGGACGTCATAATAATTTGTGCGGTATTATTATCATCAACTGTTATAGACGAAACGGCTATCTTTGGTTGAATGCTGGCATAAGTATCGCCATATGAAGATCCATGACAATCGACGGTTAATGATTTATTGCCCCAATCGTCCATGTTATAGACATAAAAATCATAATCGCCTTCCGGTAATGAATCGATCGTCATACGCGTGTAATCGCCGGAAATACAGTCTTTAATAGTGAAGGTCTTTTCACTTGTAGCGCCCTGATAATCAACCCACTTAATAATACATTTGGTAGCTGTACGCAAATAGGTGTTTTTAGCAAGAATGACGACTCTACCTTTACCGCCAAGAGCAACGACTGAATCCATCCTGCCTACGTAACTTGTTTCACCCCTATCCAAATATTTCCGTTGCGTATCGGTAATATCGGAACAAGCAGCAGTTATCAATAAAACGGCTATCAATGTAATTAGAGTCTGCCATCTAATATTTTTCATACTAATATAGTTTATCATATCTGTCTGATTTTTTTGATTTATTTCCATTGTGCCCAAAATGAAAATTCTGAGACATAAATTGAAATCTCTCCATCAAAAGCATCTATGAATTTGAAACGGAGATACCTGATTGCAGGACGTGGAAATGGTGTGTCAATCGTAAACATAATTCCTTTTTCTGCGGCTTGTACATCTTCAGTAGTGTTTGGCTCACCGAGCTTTCGTCCGGAAGGACGGATTACTTCAAATGTTTTATCATTTAGTTTGGTCCAACCCTCCAAAGGACTTACATAATTTACAGCTGGTAATTGGACTGCACCATAGACATCAAAATGACGAGGACAAGCACCACCAAATACACCACGTTGTTGTAATAAAATGCGTCCGATGGGTACTGTATCGCCTAAATCGATACAGAAATAGTGCGGAAATTTACCTTCTGGGCCTGTGGATGCAAAGTTCCAATCGCCAACGATATCGTCCCATAATGTTTGCGGTCTTCCGCTCCATGAATACCAATCGTCATTATCCACTACTTTTGGCGCTCCAATATATTTAAACTTACTCTTGTCCAGATATTCTTCTCTCCAGGGCTTATCTTCAAATTCCAGGGTACTTGATGTATTCCCGAATCTATCTCTGACAAATACACCAAACTTACTGGCTACATTCGGAAGACCTACCACCTGATAGACTCCCTCAGCTTGAGAGAACACCCTTGCCTGATAGAAAATCAATTTACCGGAAACAGTATCTTGCCTTAAAAAATAAATGGATAATTCTGATTTCGATGGATTCTTAAATTCAATTCTAAAACCACCAAAATCGACGTTGCATTTCAGACTTTCACGCATGACTTTCACCGGTGATTCTTCGGGAGTAATTGTTACCCGTGTCGGTTTTGATGCATTCCCGCTTTTGTCAACACAATATAAATCGACATCATATTCTTTCTTATCTGGGAGTCCTTCCACTGTAAGTGTGGTATTATATTGTGAAGAAACGGCATCTTTCTTTACGCCATTAACATAGTATTCTGCCTTTACATAAGACAGGTCATTATTAAGTGGCAAAACATAATTAAACTTTGCTCCACCAGGTAGAGGAGTATAAGTCACATTCGTCAAAACTCCTGGAGCTGTGTTGTCTTCTGGCCCGTAAGGTTTTAATAAATTTTCATCCGAGCAGGCAAAAAGTAATACCACGGCACCAAGTATCAGAATTAATTTTTTCATATCTCAATTATACGTTACAAGTATTAATACTACCAACCCATGTTCTGAACCAATTTGTGATTTGAGTCCAGACTTTTTTGACGAATAGGCCAGAAATAATCTTTAGTAGCAAACTTCCGTTGATAAATGTATGTTTCCAAATAATAATCACTTTCCGTAGTTCCATACGCATTCCAGCCACGAATAGGCTTGTTCAGGTATTCTTCGGCAAGCATCCAGCGTTTTAAATCCCAATACCGCTGTCCTTCGAAAGCCAACTCAACCATTCTTTCCTGACGAATGATGTCTCTCATACCTTCTTTTGTAGTTGGTTTAGTTGGGTTTGAACTATATTTTGCCCAGGTTTGAACCAAATCACCCGTTTCTTTATCCAACCCTGCCTTCGTCCGAATTGGTTGGATGTATTGATAGACTTCATCATCAGGTTGCGTTTTCGATTCATTAAGCGCTTCGGCACACATTAAATAAAGATCCGACAGTCGAATGATCGGGAAGAAATAGATTGTTTCGCCAATATTATCAGTTGAATTCAGTATCCATTCCCTATTCCATGGGATCAATTTCTTGCACGTATAGCCTGTAATACTAAACATCGTATTTTTAGCCCCTGCAAAATCATTGGCTTTTGAATGAATCACATAACTGTTATCATCGTTGGGAATTTCTTTAGAGAAATATTTGCCCTGATCAAAACCTAAATAAGCATAAAAACGAGGTTCTCTGCCGGTATTGTAATAGGGAACTTTGATTGCCGTATCGGAATTAAAATAAAAATGATCCTTTGCTGGTACCGGAATTAAACTGAATCGTTTCGAATAATCGTACGTTTTATCTTCCTCAATAGGCACTCCATGATCGGAATAAAATTGATCGACGACGTTCATGGTTGCTCCATGAAGATTATTGAATCCTAACGGACGAGCGCTAATTTGTAACGCATACAACGGACAAGACGCATAATAGATTAACCGTTGAACATCTTGACGTCCTACACCCCATACCAACTCAGTGTTGTTGTTGTTTTCAGTAAACTGCCCACGTAGATTCAATTCAAGCTGTGTTGTATCGTTTACACTTAATCCATTAAATTTTTGATTAAACGTATAGAAATCCAATGAGGCATCATGAGCTGCTTTAATGGCAGCTTTGCAGGCATCCGCAGCATCTTGCCATTTTTTTACCGACAATTCAGGATTCATAAAAGGTACTCCTGCCGAATTCTTAAAGTTTCTGAATTTTTTATTTCCGTTAAAAATAGGACTTGCAGCTAAAACCAACACTTTTGCTTTGATGGCTAATGCAATCGGAAGATTGATGCGCCCTAATTCGTTCTTGCGGGCCGCATAGGTAGAAGTCAAACTGTTGCTATTAATCGCTTCATCAAGCACCTTTACGATTTTAGCAACTACATCATCAACGGGTTCTCTCTCTCTTTGTACTTCCTCTGGCGGCAAAGAAATATCAAGATTCTTATCCATAAACGGAATAGGACCATACATCTGAAGTAAATAATAATGATAATAGGCTTTCAATACCTGAGCTTCTGCTTTCCATTGAGCCCTTTCTTCTTTGGTCATATCGGGCACTTCATCAACATTATCTATAAATGTATTACAGTTTCTGATACCGGCCCAAAGACTTTTGATTTTTGTACTTTCGTTACCATCACCGAATTTTTGGTCCAAATTCGAATAATCACCTCCATCCCAATAGTTCAGCAACGGATCTGTGGCATTCAATTGTCCTTTTGCTATTAACACAGTACTCTTGTTTCTGTAATAATAGAAGTTGGGATCAACAAATTCCGGATTCCAGTTTTCATCGCCACACAATAGAGCCGGATTTTGGAAAACATTAGCTGTCCTTGGAAGATAATCATAGCAAGTATATAGCATTTTGAATGCATTCTCACGTGTATCAAACACTTGCTGGATGCTGGGAATGTTATCAGGAACAATATCCAGATAGTCTGAGCAGGAAGTGCCAACAAAGACAGACACAGCGAATAATGCTGAATATATAATTCTTTTCATAATAATAATTGATTAAAAATTCAAGCTTAATCCTAAATTAATTACTCGTTGTATAGGATAATTTAGTCCACTACCTCCCATTTCAACATCCCATATTTTGAAGCTGTTCAAACTAAGTAAATTCATACCGCTACCATAGATACGCAGTTGTTGAAGTCCGACTCTTTTAGTAATTTTTTCAGGAACCGTATATCCAATTTCTACTGTTTTCAGGCGAAGATAACTTCCATCACGCAACCACCATGTACTGGCTTGTTCGTTGTTTGGTCTCGATGTGTCGGATAGGCGAGGCCATAAAGCATAGCAATCCCGATTCGTTTCGGACCAGTGATTGTCAGCCCAGGCTTTCAATAAAGCGTGATTGCCTACAAAGGGCGCAGTACCCACAGAACAACTGCTCCAATCGGCACTTGCCGTTGGATCTATCATAAAGGAAACTCTTGATGCACCTTGCATAAAGACATTAACATCAAACCCATGATAGCCAAATGAGACACCAAATCCACCTTCCAATTG
>JAUZOU010000122.1 GCA_030706285.1 Bacteroidota bacterium | reverse complement strand
TTAATACGCAAAGATCGGGTATTCAGCCATAATCTGGTTGACTTTTTCCTTCACCGCTTTAATCACTGCTTCATTTTCAGGAGCAGAAAGTACAGTATCAATCAGTTCGACGATTTCACCCATCAGCGGTTCCTTGGCCCCACGAGTGGTGATGGCCGGTGTTCCGACACGGAAACCGGAAGTCAGGAACGGAGAACGGGTATCGAACGGTACCATATTCTTGTTGATGGTGATGTCAGCCAGCACCAGTGATTTTTCTGCTACTTTCCCCGTCAGATCGGGGAATTTCGTCCGCAGGTCGATGAGCATGGAATGGTTGTCGGTACCATTGGATATAATTTTATACCCTTTGTCGATGAATGCCTGAGCCATGCTGGCAGCGTTTTTCTTAACCTGTGCCTGATAGGTCTTGAATTCTGGTTGCAGGGCTTCACCGAAGGCGACAGCCTTAGCGGCAATCACATGTTCCAGTGGGCCACCTTGTGTGCCGGGGAATACAGCCGAGTCGAGCAGTGTCGACATCATCTTGGTTTCGCCTTTGTTCGTCTTTTTGCCCCAAGGATTCGGGAAGTCTTTGCCTACCAGGATGATACCGCCACGAGGGCCACGAAGCGTTTTATGGGTTGTAGACGTTACGATGTGAGCATATTTCAGCGGGTTCTTCAAGAGACCGGCAGCAATCAGACCAGCCGGGTGGGCCATATCGATCATCAGGATGGCACCGACTTTGTCAGCAATGGCACGCATGCGTTCGTAGTCCCATTCGCGGGAATAGGCAGAAGCACCGCCGACAATCAATTTCGGATGTTCACGCAGGGCAATCTCTTCCATCTGATCGTAATCGACCAAGCCCGTATCCTCCTTGACATTATAAGCGAACGGTTGATAAAGGATGCCTGAACTGTTAACGGGGGATCCATGAGACAAGTGGCCACCGTGTGCCAGGTTGAGTCCGAGGAACTTATCACCTGGATTCAGGACAGCCATAAAAACAGCCGCGTTGGCTTGAGCGCCGGAGTGCGGTTGAACATTGGCATATTCGGCGCCGAACAATTGTTTCAGACGGTCGATAGCAATCTGTTCACTCTCATCGACAACTTCGCAACCACCATAATAACGATGACCGGGATACCCTTCGGCGTACTTATTGGTGAGGCATGATCCCATGGCCTGCATCACCTGGTCACTGACAAAATTCTCCGATGCGATCAGTTCAATGCCTTTCATCTGGCGTTGATGCTCGCGTTCGATGATGTCGAAAATGAGTTGATCTCTTTTCATAAAGTGCTGATATATAGGTTAATAAAAGATTCTGATGAAAGAACTATCTTTTTGTCTTTGAAAAGGCAAAGGTACAGCTTTTTTTTAGTGCATCAGCCCAGTTTTGCTTTCATTTGTCAATTTATTCATGACACGTTTGTAGCAGGCACGGCAAAGAGGTACATATTCATTTTTTTCACCAAGTAAGACTTGTCTGTCGCTTTGGACCAACCGGTGTGAATATTGAGCCAACGAACCACATTCCATACAAATGGCATGGACCTTGGTGACCTCTTCGGCGATGCTGCACAGTGCCGGCATAGGGCCGAACGGGTTGCCCAGATAGTCCATGTCAAGTCCGGCTATGATGACACGAATGCCGTTATTGGCCAATTTGTTACAGACCTCTGTCAGATTCTCGTCAAAAAACTGAGCTTCGTCAATGCCAACGACGTCGACGTCACTGCTCAGCAATAAAATACTTTCAGCCGTATCGACAGGGGTGCAGACAATGGAATGCTGGTCATGGGAGACCACATTTTCTTCAGAATACCTGGTATCGATGGTTGGTTTGAATATCTCAACACGTTGCCTGGCAAATTTGGCACGTCTGAGCCTGCGGATCAGTTCTTCGGTCTTCCCGGAAAACATAGAGCCGCAAATCACTTCTATGCGGCCCTGATGTCTGATTTCAAAATTGTTGTTTTCAGCAAGCAGCATGCTTCATTTCTTTTTTTGAACAGACCAACCGAATTTTCCGATCAGCTTGCCCAGTTCGTGATAAAAGCCGTGGGAATAAACCAGCAGGTCAGCTCCTTCAAGTTCGAATGCACCGGTGGAAGGGTTGAGGTATTTTTCGTCAGCCAGCACATTCACGACATCTGAAATAAACATATCGTGAGAACCGAGGCTGATGATTTCGCGGACTCTGCATTCGATGCAGAGCGGCGATTCTTCAACGATGGGGGCCTTGACGATACTGGCTTTGCCTGGGGTTAGATTCATTTCCTTGAACTTGTCATGATCTTTACCCGATTTTACCCCGCACCAGTCGGTGACATAAGCCATGTCTTTCGTGGTCAGGTTGATCACAAATTCCATGTTCTTTTTGATGATCGGGTATGAAAAACGTTCAGGCCTGACGGAAATGTAGCACATGGGAGGATTGGTGCAAATGGTACCAACCCAAGATACAGTCAACAGATTAAATTCTTTTTCATTAGCCCCGGAACTGACCAGTACGGCTGGGAGAGGATAAATCATTGTTCCGGGCTTCCAGTCTTTTTTCATGGAAATGTGTTTTTTAATGATTACAACAGTTGGATCTCTTCTTGCCGGATTTCTTGTTCGCAGTAAGGACACCTCAGAATGATCGGACTTTTGCTGATGACTTCATACCGGGTCTTCATCGGTTCATTGTTGGTAATGCATTTGGGATTGGGACATTTTACGATGCCGGTAAAACTGTCCGGCAAACTTAACTGGTTTTTTTCGACGACTTCAAAATCTTTGATGATGTTGATCTTGGCGAAAGGAGCGATTAACGCGATCCGGCTGATTTCTTCATCTGCATAATACCGGTTGGCAATCTTAATGATCCCTTTTTTGCCCAATAGTTTGCTGTTCAGGTTATTTCCAATGGTTACCTGATTACTGACCTTATCCAATTGCAACAGTGAAACCACCTTAAATAACTGATCGGAAGGAATGTGGTCAATGACCGTGCCGTTTTTAAGGGCTTTTACCTGAAGTTCTTTTTCGTTGTCTGTCATGATGCGCTTCTTTTTAAATCAATCCCAATGCGTTGCAAATCATAGCCTGACGGGTATACAACCCATTTCTGGCCTGTTCGAAATAATAAGCTTTCGGACTGGCATCCACATCCGGATCGATTTCGTTAACCCTTGGCAGTGGATGCAAAATGCGGAGGTTCTCTTTTGAACCTGCCAGCATGGATTTGCGTAACGTATACACATTTTTTACTTTGTCGTATTCCATGACATCGGTGAACCGTTCTTTTTGAACTCTTGTCATATAAAGGATATCGACCTCATTGATGATGTCCGTGCTGAATTCAGAAAGTTCGGTATACGGCATGCCTGTTTGCTGGCAGACCAGCTTGTATTGGTCTGGCATTTTCAGCTCCTCCGGAGCAATGAAAAACAGTTCAGGTGAAAAATGTGTCAGTGCCATGAGCAGAGAGTGTACCGTTCTTCCGTACTTCAGGTCCCCGACCATGGCAATTTTCAGGTTGTCCAGCCGTCCCTGGGTTTTTCTGATGGAATACAGGTCGAGCAATGTTTGCGAAGGATGCTGATTGGAGCCATCTCCTGCATTGATGATCGGAACCGGAGATACTTCTGAGGCATACAAGGCTGCTCCTTCCAGATAGTGGCGCATGATGATGATATCTGCGTAATTAGAGACGATCCTGATGGTGTCATTCAAGGTTTCCCCTTTCGTCGAACTGGTCGTGGAGGCATCAGAAAATCCGATGATCCTTCCGCCAAGTCTGTTGACCGCTGTTTCGAAACTCAGTCGAGTCCGTGTGGACGGCTCAAAAAAAAGTGTGGCTGCGACTTTACCTTTTAAAATCTCCTGATTCGGATTGACTTCGAAAGCCGCCGCACTGTCCAGAATGCCGATGATTTGGTCTTTGGTGTAATCTGTGATGGAAACAATGCTTTTGGTAGTCATACAGATGTGTATGTGAAGGTTTTTTGTTGATTTGGTTGAAACCGTCTGCAACACGTTCAACCGTTGCTTGCAAAAATACAAAAAAGGATAGGCGCCTCAGCAAAATTCGCCTAAAAAATCAAGTAGTTTTTGTCAAAGAAAAATGTATTTTTGTCATACTAAATTTCCTATTTATGTTGCTTGATAAAATTCTTCGCGTTTTCTGGTGGGCCTTTGGCATCGGTGTTGTACTTGCCATACTGATTTTCACGCTGATAGCAAATGGCATCATCGGTTACCTGCCCCCTATTGAAGAATTGGAAAACCCAAAGAATTCTGTGGCCACCGAAGTCTATTCCTCGGATGGTGCTGTTCTGAATACCTTTTATTATAAAAATTCCGGCAACCGCGTCCTGGTCAATTACAATCAATTATCACCCAATCTGGTTCATGCACTGATAGCGACAGAAGACGTCCGTTTCAACCAACATTCAGGTATAGATGTCAAAGCGTTGTTCAGGGCGTTTATCAAACGCGGGCTGTTTTTCAATAAGAATGCCGGTGGTGGCAGTACGCTGACCCAGCAGCTCGCCAAGCAATTGTATACGCCAAGAGCTGACAACTTTCTGGAACGGCTGATGCAAAAACCGATCGAATGGGTCATCGCCGTCAAGCTGGAACGGTGCTATACAAAGAATGAGATTCTGACGATGTACCTGAATCAATACGATTTCATTAATAATGCGGTTGGTGTCAAAACGGCATCCTGGGTTTATTTCGGAACGACTCCGGACAAACTGGACTTGTCACAGGCCGCCACTCTGATCGGTATGTGCAAAAATGCCACCTATTTCAATCCGGTCCGTTTTCCGGAACGGTCCAAAGCACGCAGGGACGTTGTGCTGGACCAGATGCGGAAGGCTGGTTTCATAACAAAAGAAACCAGAAATGCTGTTCAGGCGATGCCACTTGAAGTCGATTTCCATCGAGTAGACCATAAAGAAGGCCTGGCTCCGTATTTCCGGGAATACCTCAGGCTGATTATGACTCAAAAGAAGCCTAAACGCAGCAATTATTCCGATTGGCAACGTCAGCAATACCGGGATGATTCGCTGGCCTGGGAAACAAATCCGCTGTATGGCTGGTGCAACAAGAATACGAAAGAAGACGGATCTAATTACAATTTGTATACGGATGGCCTGAAAATTTATACGACCATCGATTCCAGGATGCAGAAATATGCTGAAGAGGCGGTCGCTGAACATATCGGTCATCTGCAGGCATTGTTCAATCAAGAAAAAAGAGGCCGTAAAACGGGGCCGTACACTGTCTATCTGGCTCAGGATCAATATAAAAAGATTCTTGACAGAAATATCAGACAATCGGAGCGTTTCCGGAACATGAAAGAGGCCGGCTATTCCGAAAGCGAAATTTACAGGTCATTCAGAAGACCGGTCCACATGACTGTTTTCTCGTATCACGGCATGATTGATACCGTTATGACGCCGCTTGATTCCATCAAGTATCACAAGTATTTTCTGCGTGCGGGCTTCATGGCTATGGATCCGATGAACGGCCATGTCATGGCCTATGTCGGTGGCGTCTCCTTCAATCCGTTCCAGTATGATATGGTGATGAAAGGCCGTCGTCAGGTCGGTTCGACCATCAAACCATTTTTGTATACTATGGCGATGGAAGAGGGCTTTTCACCATCTGATCAGGTAAAAAATCAACCTTATACCATTGTGACGGAGACCGGTGAACGCTGGACTCCTCGTAATGCCAATAAAAACAGAGTCGGACAGATTGTGACGTTGCGCTGGGGACTGGCAAATTCCAACAACTGGATTTCTGCCTATGTCATGAGCCATTTCTCACCCTATACATTCGTCCGAATGCTGAAATCTTTTGGCCTGAACGGCCAGATTGCACCTGTTTATTCGCTTTGTGTCGGTACCTGTGAAGCGACGGTCGGAGAGATGGTCAGTGCCTATACTAGTTTTGTGAACCGGGGTATCCGTGTACAACCGGTGTTTGTTACTCATATTGAGGATAAGAACGGCAATACGCTCGCTCACTTCTCTCCGCAGATGTCTGAAATTTTCAGTGAAACCACCTCCTACAAAATGCTTTCCATGCTGAGAGCTGTCGTCGATGAGGGGACGGGTACCCGCATTCGTTACAAATATCATGTTCCGGGTCAGATCGGAGGCAAGACAGGAACGACACAGAACAATTCGGATGGTTGGTTTATGGGTATTACTCCCAAACTGGTCAGTGGTGTTTGGGTAGGTGGCGAAGAACGTGACATTCACTTTGACTTTACCAATGAAGGACAAGGTGCCAATATGGCCTTGCCGATTTGGGCCTTGTTCATGAATAAAGTGTATGCTGATCGCCGGTTGGGTTATTCCATCAATGATGTGTTTAATGTCCCGGCCGGTCAGACCTATTCTGGTTCCGGCAGAGATACAACGGTTGTAAAAACTGGCAGTGACGGTTCGGCCAGCGTTTACGACAACTTCTAGCCACTCACGGGTACCTTCGCCCGTTTGAGTGGAACTCTTTGATGATTTTATCGGTCACTTTTCATAATTTAATAGTCTTATGGAACGTAAAAAGGATCAAAAAAATCAAAAAGAAGCTCCTGAGAAAAAGCGGAGTTTGAATGTATCCGGTAATACACTCTTGTCAACCGGAGCCCTTGTGCTGATAATCTCTTTGGTTTATTGGCTACTTAATCTCAATCATTCAGGTGATTTTTTCATTATCTGGATCGGTTTCATTGCCATCGGGATCGTCTTGTGTGTGGCTGGTATCATCATCAAATGTTCTTCCGGCAAATCCTGAACCTATGGGACAAACAGCCATTGTGTTCGGAGCAACTGGTTTGGTTGGCGGTGAGCTTGTCAATGAGTTGCTTGTAAATAAAGACTACGACAAAGTTATTGCCGTAACCAGAAGGAAAATACCCATCGGAGGTCCTAAACTGGAACAGCTTAAATTGCATGATTTCAAGCAATTGGGCCAGTTGAAAAATAAGTTGGATGCTTCGGCCTATTTTTGTTGTATCGGAACAACCATCAAAAAAACAGGGTCCAAAGAGGCTTTCAGAAAAGTGGATTATGACATTCCTTTTATGATCGCCAAGATGGCAGAAGCGCTAAAGGTTCCATCTTTGGTCGTTATTTCTTCTATTGGTGCGACAACCAAAACAGCCAACTTTTATTTACGCACCAAAGGGGAAATGGAATTGGCTGTCCATGAAACGTATTCCGGAAATCTGTCGTTTATAAGACCATCCCTGCTAATTGGGCATCGTAGCGAGTACCGGTTTGGAGAAAGCCTGGCCATCTTTTTTATGAAGTTGTTCGGCTGGTTATTTGTAGGGCCCCTGAAAAAATACCGGGGAATCAAAGCAAAGGATGTAGCAAGGGCTATGGTGCTAATATCCAGACAAAAGAAACCAAAAAAAGTGTACGGGACACTAGAACTCCGGCAGTTGATTAAGGGCTGAATGTGATGGACTTTCTGCCGGATGGGCCGGCGAATCTGACATCGATTGAATGACATTCAAACTGACTAAATGAGGCAATTCAACACCAAACACACCATCAATCTGTCACTCGTTGCTTTATTCAGCGTGTTTGTTTGTACAGCTGCCCTAATTGAACATCATTTATTAGAGGCCAAAAAACACAAACAGGATTTCGGAGACTTGCCGGAAATTAAGAAAAAGGGGGTGCTGACAGCTCTTACTCTATATGGCTCTACTTCCTATTTCGTATACCGGGACAAAGAAATGGGGTACGAATACGAATTATGTGCAGACTTGGCTGAATCGCTTGGTTTAGAACTGAAAATCGTGACTGTCAGCAATATGCATGCGCTTGAGGATAGCCTGGAAGCAGGCGTTGGAGATATTGTCGCTTATAATGTGCCATTGAATGCCCAAATAAAAAAGAAATTCCAGTATTGCGGGCGTGATTTTCTCACTTACCAAGTGCTTGTCCAATTGAAAAACAAGACAGATCTTGTTACAGATGTCACTCAGTTGGTCGGCAGGCAAGTGGTTGTACCGGAAAATAGCTGCTTCGAGACTCGCTTGAACTATCTCAATGACGAATTGGGAGGAGGCATTTTAATCAAATCCATCAAAGAAGACAGTCTTACAACCGAAGAATTGATCGAAAAGGTGGCGACATCCCATATCCGGTACACCATCGCCGATAATGCGTTGGCAAGATTGAGTAAAACGTATTATAAAAATCTGTACATCT